>QHQV01000138.1 GCA_003219945.1 Verrucomicrobiota bacterium
CCGGCCGCTACGATTTCCGGAACAAGCATTCCCGCGTCACCGGGATAAGTAATAGCGCCGTTTTGCGGAAACGCCACAGGTCATTTCGACCAAAGCGACAAAGTCTAGGGCGCCATTCTCCTCGGAAACGTGGGGCGCCTCTTTGCCGCGACGATGAACGCACTACCAATGACAACAAGGAAAAACGAAAAGAATTGCCCGCGCGTGAAGGGTCCAATCAATTCGGCATCGGGTTCGCGGAAATTTTCCACCACGATTCGAAAAATCGCGTAGCAAATGAAAAACAGTCCGGTCAGAACACCGTTCGGTTGGCGCATGCCCGCTCGCACCAACCACAAAATTGCGAACAACACGATACCCTCGAAGAAGGCTTCATAAAGTTGCGATGGATGCCGCGGCGACAGAATTGAGCGCAGTGCGTTCGCGATCTCTGGCTGACTACGCACCGCGCCGATGATCGCATCCGGCGTGGTCAACGACGGATCGATTCTCGCGCTTGCTGCGACTGCGCGTTCAGCTTCCTGCGGGTGATCGAATAGTTCCTTCGGGAATTGCATCGCCCACGGAACATTCGCGATTCGCCCATACAGCTCTCCATTGATGAAGTTCGCGCATCGCCCGAAGAACAATCCTACCGGCGCCGTTACGACGAGATTGTCGCCGAGGTTCAGCCACGAAATTTTGTGACGGCGCGCGTAATAAAGCGTGAACAGCAATAGGCCCAGCATCCCGCCGTGACTCGACATGCCTCCTTCCCAAACCCGCAAGATCGACAACGGCTCGCGCAACATTTCCGGCTTGTAGAAGAAAACGTAGCCCAGACGCCCGCCAACAATCACGCCGAACAGCGCGCAGCCGGTGATGAAATCGCCTACGCGCTCCGGCGGCAGATCGGCGTATCCGCGCCTGGCCAGCCAGAGAAAAAGAAAATAGCTGGATACAAACGCCAGCACATAAGCCAGGCCATACCACCGTGGTCCGACGTTGTCGTAGATGCGGAAAATGATCGGATCGACATTGTGCAGGTAGTAGGCGAGCATTTGCGCCGCGATTGTGGCTGTCATTCCGAGCGAAGTCGAGGAATGCCGTTGTGAAACCTAAAGCTAATTCCGCGGGATTCTTCGACTCCTCCCGCGACTGCGGGATTCGCTCAGGATGACAGCGCGGTTTTTGGACGCGCTGTGTTCAAAATCTTTCGCAAAAATGGCGCCGTGCGACTGACATGATTTTTCGCCACTTGTTCAGGCGTTCCACAGGCGACCACTTGGCCGCCAGCATCACCCGCTTCCGGCCCGAGATCGACGATGTAGTCGGCTTCGGCAATCACACTGAGATTGTGTTCGATGACAATGACGGTGTTTCCTTCGTCAACGAGCCGATGCAGCACGTTGAGGAGCAATTCAATGTCTGCCATGTGCAGGCCAATCGTTGGTTCCTCGAGCAAATACAATGTCGATCCGGGCTTGCGCATTTTTCGGATCCGCTCGTCCGCTGCGCGGCTGACACCGCGTTTCAGTTGCGTCACAAGCTTGAGCCGTTGCGCTTCGCCGCCGCTCAAAGTGGGACTCGGTTGTCCGAGCTTCAGATACCCAAGGCCGGTATCGACCAGAAGAGAAAGTGGACGGGCGATTTTCGGATGCGCTGAAAAGAATTGCGCGGCCTCTTCGATGGTCATTTCCATTACGTCGCCGATCGATTTTTCGTTATAGAGAACCTCCAGCGTTTGGGGATTGTAGCGGCGGCCCTGGCAATCTTCACAGGGCACATAACTGCTAGGCAGAAAGTTCATCTCGAGCTTGATCATGCCCTGGCCTTTGCACGTCTCGCAGCGGCCGCCTTCGGAATTAAACGAGAATCGGCTCGCCGAATAACCGCGCATGCGTGACACGGGTAATTGCGCGTAAAGATTTCGGATCTCGTCAAATACTTTCACGTAGGTTCCCGGCGTCGAGCGCGAGGTCTTTCCGATGGGCGATTGATCGACTTCGTACACGGCTTCGATCTCCTGCGCTCCGCTCCCGAGTTTCAAAAGATCACCATCGCCCGTGCGCTTTCGTTCGCTTAGCTGGTCGCGTACCGCAGGCCAAATTACGTCGTGCATTAACGTGGATTTGCCGCTGCCGGAAATTCCGGTGATCACCGCAAGCCTACCGGCCGGGAAACGCACACCGATGTTCTTCAAATTGTTCGCGCGCGCACCACGAAGCTCGATCCAGTTTTCGACATCGCGCAGTGAGCGGCGCGATCCCCGGATTGGATGACACAGCGGCGATTTCAAGCACCGCGCGGTTTCGGAA
>QHQV01000139.1 GCA_003219945.1 Verrucomicrobiota bacterium
GTTCAGCAAGTACATCATCGCAGTGGATGAAGATTGCGACGTGCATAACACGAGCGAGGTGCTTTTTCGATTGTGCGCGAACACCGATCCCGCCCGGGATACAACGGTCATCAAAAACCCAAGCGACTCGCTCGATCACGCTCCGAGCGAACAGAACATCGGTTCGCACATGGGATTGGACGCGACGCGCAAATTACCGGGCGAAAACTATCACCGACCGTGGCCGGAATTACTCAACATGACAGACGAAGCGCGAGCGCTGGTCGATAAGCTCCAGGCGCAAGCGCGTTGAAAGTACTCAAGCCGCAGCGGCTCTCCTTCTACGGCCTGCCGGAAAGGGCGACCCGTATCAGCGTCACGAGTGAGTCCACCCGGCTGCACACCGCGCGATCGTACATGCGGCCCGCGTAAGGGACTGTAGTAAAATCCCGATCTTCCCGCCCACCGCGCGAAAACATAACCGCCGGGCTGCGGCGGACCATGTCCCGCAGCTTGATTCTCCTTAAACGAAATGAACCGCGCATACGCAGAGTTGTTGCGCGTCAATGTGGGCACTCCGCCCGAGCGATGGGGGGATCTGGATGTGTGGCGACTTACGGTCTTACGAAGACTTTGTTCACTTTTGTGTCAACCACCAACGCACCGTGTGCAACTTTGGAGCACTCATACTTTTCATGCGGCGGATATGGACTGACGACAACACCGGATGGATCATGAGGATCTCGCTGGCCGGTGGGGTAAGCTCCTCCCTTCACGGGATATTTTTTCTCAGCCTCTGTTTTCGTAATCGCTTTCGCTTCAGCCGCCTGCTTTTCCTGCCGTTCACGCGCTATACTGCCTATCCGCGAATCAGTGCCCTGTGCGTAAAGCGGTGTGCCGAGCACAAACAATACAATTGTGCTCGCCGATAGAATTTTTACAGATGTCTTTTTCATAGGTTTGTCCTCGGTAATATTTCGCAGCCAGGAACTCAGACGGATGCTCAACGGGGCCAATTCAAAAAAGATTTGAACAACTGCGCCGTGATGCGGCCTGCTTTCTCCGGCTTGCTCAAGCGATATTCTTTTTCGAAAACTCGAAACTTGTCCAGTTCAATGCGGCGAAGCAACGCCCGGTAAATGGAGGCCATTATTTCTGCGGGCGCCATGGCGCGGCGATCCTCGGGCGGGAGCTCAGCTACCGCGCGGCTGAAGAATTCACGCGCGCGCGACGCTTGGAATCGCATCAACTGAAGGAACTGCTCGTTGTATTGTCGTTTGGACAGGTCAGATTCCGAATAGTGGAACCGTGCCAGATCTTCCTGCGGCAGGTAAATGCGCCCGGCTTGATGATCCTTCGATACGTCGCGAATAATGTTGGTCATTTGTAAGGCAAGTCCGAGATCGACTGCGTATTCCCGGCAACGCCGATTGCGATAACCAAAGATCTCGATGCTGACCAGCCCAACTGCGCTGGCGACTCGGTAACAATAGACACGAAGCTCTTGAAAGGTGGGATATCGCGCGATGCTCAAATCCATTTCTACTCCGGCAATGATTTCTTCAAGCATGTTGGGTGAAAGCGAATACTTCTGCATTAATTGCCTCACATCGCGGGCGAGCAGCGGCTCGTCCTGAGCGCCGGTGCGAAGCATGTGACGCCAATTCGCCAGACGCACTCGTTTCTCGATGACGCTCAGTTCCGCCGAATCGGCAATGTCATCGACCACGCGGCAGAACGCGTAGAAAATCGTTATGTCGCGCTTGCGCTCACGGCCTAACGACACAAAAGCCAGTGCCAGATTCGATTTGCTCAGACGGGTAATAGTAGCCGCATTCACGTTCGCCTTTTCGCAATCTGCTTGATCAATATTGGATCCATTTCTCCTGGTGAATTCTGCCTGTTTCACATTGCCGAAACAGGCAGACCCATGAAGCTAACAACCAGCCCGTGACCACGCCTCGTATACAGGCAA
>QHQV01000140.1 GCA_003219945.1 Verrucomicrobiota bacterium
CCGCCGCATCGCGAACCGGAACAATTCGCCCTCTTCAAAGCTCAAGCCTCTTGTCCAGGCCAGACACACAGTGATGAGATAGACTTGGATATAAACGCCCACGAGATATTCGAAAATAAATGCGGCCGCATCCACCGTAGCCGAAACGCGCAGCAGACCGGCTGCTGGCAAAAGGCAACTCCATTCGGGTAATCGCCAGAAGACGATCGGCTTCAACAGCGACGCCAGCGCGCTCAGCAACAGAATCAAATAAACGAGATAACCCCAAAAGCCATATCGTTTCCGCAGCGCTCGCACCAACGCGCTGTGCAATCCGCGCCAGTTCACAATCATCAAAACC
>QHQV01000141.1 GCA_003219945.1 Verrucomicrobiota bacterium
CGCCATCCAGCATGTCGTTGGTGGCGTACGTGACAGGTCGAAAACTGCCGCGCTCGACCAGGATCGCTTTTTTGTAAAAAACTTCGGCAGGCTGAACAGTCTCGCCATCCGCCTTGAACATCACTGCATCTGTCAGACCCTGGCTGACTAACTGCAAACTCATCAATCGATTATCAATGTTTTGAAACAGAGGCCCGGAAAATTTGATCAAGTCCACTTCAATTCGTCCCGGTGAGAGATTTTCCTGAAGCGACGAAATCAGTTTTTCCGGCTGGCGACAGTAGAATGCGCCGTGAAGAAGATTCACCCCGATCACCCCTAGAGCTTCTTGTTGCTCGACGTTTGCTTTGTCGAGTAACCGAACATGGATGATGATCTGGCTTGGTTGCCCCCGGGGTTGCGATTGAAACCGCACGCCCAACCAGCCATGCGATTCATTACGCTCTTTGAAACTGCGCGCCGCGACGGTATCGGCGAACACAAAAAACGTTTTCTCGGCACCGAATTTTTCGCCAAGGCGTTCGATTAGAAGATGGTACTCGTGGTCGAGCATTGTTTGTAGGCGCACACGGCTAACGTAACGGTCGGCATGTCCGTAAATGGCGTCACTGAAAGTCATGTCATAGGCCGACATGGTCTTTGCGATTGTTCCGGCTGCGCCGCCCACGCGAAAGAATCTGCGCGCTACCTCCTGTCCTGCGCCGATTTCAGCGAAGGTGCCATACTTCGCTGAATCCAAATTGATATGGAGGGCCTTCTCGTCGGTGCCAATCTCCATCTGCGGATTCATATAATTTCTCTAACGGCGATTCACGGCGCCTGCAAACGCGATGCCAACATTCCGGGGAGCGCACGCGCCCTCGCGTGCTACGATTGGCGCCCTCGCCAATCGGCGGGACGGATAGCAACATCAAGTCAGGCGGCTGGTATGCGTTTGGAGGTTTGCCGCGTGGGCGCGGCAAACAGCACGCGAGGCGCGTGCGCTCCCCAGAAATTTACAGCCGCACTTGCTCGGCGTTTTTCGTCTGAATCCAACCGCGCAGGTCATTCGGCAGCGCGGCGTACATCCAATCGCCGCGCGTGCTTAGAATTTTGATCTCGCTGCCAGCGGGCAACGCAAGAACACTATTTGCCGTGTCCGCTGTGGCGAGGCGCGCCTGGACGTCGTTGCCCGTCACGATGGCCAACGCGCGCCCCTTGCTTCCATTGTCAAGTGTGTGAATCGCCCAGACAGCAACAGCGCACACGAGCAGGCACAAAATCGATAATAATATTAGCGCAGCGGATCGGCGACGGGCGAAAATCAGCGCCACAATTCCAAAAATTCCCAGCCAGAAAGCAACCGACGCCGCGATGCTGTACTGATTGATGCCCGCGAATTGAAGATAACGCTCCAGTCTGGTCGGTTGCAGCTCCAGCGCCCGCGATTCATCACGGGCGATCTGCAAATTAGCTGTCGCCTCCGGATGATGTTGGTCCAACGCGAGCGCGCGTTCGTAATTCAGAATAGCGCGACCAAAATCGCGCGTCCGAAAATAGGCGTTTCCAAGATCGTAAAACAGATTTGCGTTCAATTGACCTGCGCGAACCAGTGCTTCGTAACCGGTGATCGCTTCTTTGAAATGACCTTGCGCGTATTCCTCGTTCGCTTTTGCAAATTCAGCTTCTGATTGGGCGATCGCCGATACAGCCGAACTGGCGCAGAAAAAAAGTGCAATCAAATAAGTGCGGCTCTTCATTTTAGATTTTCAATCAGCTCGAGTACATCGCGCCGGTTTTCCGGCGAAATTCTTCCCGGGCCATTGTGCGTTCCGCTGTATTGCCACTCGTCGTTTTGCTCGAATAAACGGCGAAGCCGCTTGCGCGAATCAGTATCAAGCTTGAAGGTTTCCGCTGCAGTTTCGGCGTCCACAGCGTTTGGATCGACGGCGCGGTTACGCGAGGCAAGCGCGGCTTTCAATCGAACAACTCGCGAAGCTTCGGCGTAATATTCGCGCGGGGACGCGTCATCACGGCGCAAGTTGTGCATCAGCTCGGCTGCTTCATGTTGCAGCGCACCGATGCGGCGCGCCTCGCGATCGTCCAATCTCGCTCGCCGAATTTTCCAACCCGCAAACACGAGCAGCGCCGCGATTGGTAAAGATTGCGCCGCCCAGAAGCCGCGACGCGTGTAAAGCGGCTCGAAAGATGCCACGGTTCGCGACGGCTCGGTGAGTTGGTAGAGAATGTCCTGCGGCTTGGTTGAATTCGGAATTGGCGGACGACCCCGGGCCGCTGTGGCCGGCGACGAGGCCGGTGGCTGGGCGGCCACGGCGGGAGCAGCGGCACCTCCCTGAACAGTGATTGCCATCGGTTCGCTGTGCAGGGTCACATA
>QHQV01000142.1 GCA_003219945.1 Verrucomicrobiota bacterium
CGCCGAGTTGCTTCTGACGCGCGAACGTTTCTTCGCGCAACTTGTCCCAGCCCTGATCGAATTTGCCCTTGTATTTATCGCTCCATTCTTTCGGCACCTGGTGCGGCGCATGCGTCGCGCCGGTTGAGAAATACAGAAAGAATGGTTTGCCAGGCGCCTGCGCTTTCTGACCCCGGATCCAATTGATCGAATGCTCGACCATGGCGTCATTAAAATAGAAATTTTTGTCCTTCGGCACGCCGATGATCGTGTTGTTCTCGGTCAGCACCGGATCGAACTGGCCGGTTTCGCCGCCGAGAAATCCCCAGAAATAATCGAAGCCGAGCGCGTTCGGCCAGCGATCGAAAGGCCCGGCTGGTCCCTGTTGATTGTCGGGTGTCAGGTGCCACTTGCCGATCGCAGCGGTGTTATAGCCGTTGGTCTGAAGAATCTTGGCGATCGATGCCGCGCTGGTGGGCCAAGACGTGTTGTACCCGGGCCAACCGCCGGGGATTTCAGCGATCGATCCGAATCCCATCGCGTGATGATTCCGTCCTGATAACAGCGCTGCGCGCGTAGGTGAACAAAGCGCCGTCACGTGAAATCGATTATAGCGAACTCCTTCTGCCGCGAGCTTGTCGAGCGTGGGAGTAGCGACCGGTCCGCCGAACGTGGACGGATTGCCGAACCCCGCATCGTCGATTAAAACGAGCAGAATATTCGGTGCACCTGACGGTGCCTTAACCGCTTGGGTAAACGACGCTACAGATCCCTCGAGCGTCCGTTTCGTAACGCCTTCAAATGGCTGTGGCGGACGCGGTAGAACGGTTCGGTCCCATTCGGTATCCAAAGCCGCGACTGATATTGGTCGAGCTGTGACTGCAAGCGCGATCGCGATGAAAAAGATAATCCATTTTCGCATCCTGATTCCCTCCCGGAACCGGCGAGGCTAAACGAGGGGTTTCGAAAGCACACGCCAAAAAACGCCAGCCAATCACGAAGTTCTGGAACACGTCGAGGCTGTTGCCCTGGTCACGGTGAAGGCGCCGCTCCATTCGTGCATCTCAACCACGGCGCCGGAGTCGTCCAATACACGGATAATTGCCCGTTGTGACCGGAAGTGGGCGCGATACTTTGCGTACGCGATCGCGTTACGTACCGCGTCGGGCCCTGCATACCAGATCGGGCCGTACCGAAAAAGCTCACTGATCAGATCAAAGCCATCTCTGTCCTTGCGCGGACGAATCTCGTAAAGGTCGTCGCTCCCCAACCCTCGGCTCCTTTGTTTGGGATACATGGCTTCCATACGTGTTATCTTTCCGGGTTATCTTTCAAACGAATTTGCAGCGATAAAAGAGACAATTCTGTTACTTTTTGTAAACGAAGCGCCCAGTCGCGCTCCACGTTTTTCGAGAAGCTGGCGTTCTACGATCTTCTCTTAGAGCGAAAGGTCGGCGGCTTTGCCGGCGAAATGCAGATGTTCGAGAATCTCCCTGCGAAAGCGGAGAAATAAATCGCTAGTGCGATCACGTGGACGCGCGAGGTCGATATCGATCTCGCGATCGATTCGTCCGGGCGCCTGGGTCATGATAAGGATGCGATCGCTCATGTAGATCGCCTCATCAATGTCGTGGGTGACGAGCAGCATCGTGGTGCGACGATTCTCCCATAGGCGCAGCACTTCATCCTGCATCCGCATGCGTGTGAAAGCGTCCAGCGCGCCGAGCGGTTCATCGAGCAGCAGAACCTTCGGATGATTGATGAGTGCGCGCGCAAGCGCAACACGCTGGGCCATGCCACCGGAAAGATGATGCGGATACGCATTTGCAAACGCTTCGAGTCCGACCAGCCGCATGAATTCGTCCACTTCATTCGGTTTTTCGCGCAACACACCGCGTGCAGCGAGGCCAGCCTCAATATTCCGGCGCACAGTCAGCCATGGGAACAGATTTGGATCTTGAAAAACGAGACCGCGCTCCGCGCTAGGTCCGACAATCTCTTTGTTGCCGACAAGCAGTTCACCCGAATCCGAAACATCCAAGCCAGCGATGAGTCGAAGCAATGTCGACTTTCCACAACCGCTCGGCCCGACTAACGAAACCAGCTCGCTTGCGGCGATGGAAAACGATATGCCCCCGAGGGCGACGCGGCTTGTGCCCGGTGCATCTGGCACCGGAAAACTTTTGCAGATTTCGTGCACGCGAACGCCTGACGCGTCCGCACTATTCGTCGTCACCACTTAATTATTCCCTTCTGCCAGACCAGGACTCGATCGCGCAGTTTGAACAGCAAAGTCATC
>QHQV01000143.1 GCA_003219945.1 Verrucomicrobiota bacterium
GGATTGGCTTTTTCCCCCAGCCAATGGTGGCGGACCCAACTCAACGCGTTCGGGCAACGCGTTTCACCTTCCTGTTTTCCTGGCTTCCTGATTCAAAATCTCTCCAGGGAGGATCCGAACGTTGAAACGCTGCATCTATTCTCGACGGAACAGTACTCGTCCTCTAAAACGGATAGAGTGTTCCAAAGTTTGCTGATCATTTGCATTTCAACTGCCCTTGTCGGGACCGCGTGCGCGGAACCGTCACCGACACCAAACCACATCACTTCGCGGATTCCACGGCAGTCGGTCCAATCGAGCGCAATTACAAAGGTTGGCTACAGCAAACGCCGTCACATACTTGAAATCGAATTCGTAAATGGCGCTGTTTACCGTTATTTCGATGTGTCGGTTGTGGTTTATCGCGAGCTCATGTCATCGCAATCAAAAGCTCGCTTTTACGATTCCAATGTGAAGCGACACTATCGCGCCGTTTTGGTTCGGTCGGGGCGAAAACAAGAATCGCCAGAGAAATCACCCCCCTCCGCGCCAGGCTATGGCGCGGCTGCGCACGACTAGACGCGAGTAAATTCCGCAAAAGCATTCGTGGTTAAAAAGAGCCGGCGTTTCAAATTCGATGAAGTGAGGCAAAGATTTCGCCTCACGCCTACTGAGAGACGAGTAGCAGTGTTCGTTGCTGCAGCGTTTGTGCTTGGGTTGACAACGAAATGTTATCGCGACGCACATCCGTCCCCTACCCCTGTTCAAGCTCATCTCGGCAGCAGCCGGACACCGGCCTCCTTTTGGGCTAAGGTTGACCGACCGCGTAGACTGGACTCCGGTACCGCAATCAAACCAACGCGAAAGTCCGCAGAAAAACTCAACTTGTCAGATTCAGCGATGCAATAAGAGCACCAGCAAAAGTAACAACCGGAAACTGATTTCCCACACATCGTGTTTGCGAAAGAGATTGTTCCCACAGATCATCCCGGAGTGACCGATCACGTCGAGGCTTTCACGAAACAAATTTGTGAAGTCATTGTAGGCAAGAACCAGGCGGTAAAGCTCGCTGTCGCCTGTTTGCTCGCGCGTGGCCATCTCTTAATTGAAGATATTCCGGGCGTTGGCAAAACGACGCTGTCCCAAGCGCTAGCACGCTCACTCGCACTGGCGTTCCAGCGAATTCAATTTACGAGTGATTTGTTGCCGGCTGATATTCTCGGCAATTCCATCTTCAATCGCAGCGAACAACGGTTTGTGTTTCATCGCGGCCCGCTGTTTTCGCAGGTAGTTCTGATCGACGAGGTGAATCGCGCGACAGCGAAGACCCAGAGCGCGCTGCTTGAAGCAATGGAAGAACAACGCATCTCCGTCGATGGCATGACCTATGATTTGCCCGACCCGTTCTTTGTGGTCGCGACACAGAATCCGCAACATGCAGTCGGCACGTTTCCGCTGCCAGAATCGCAGCTTGACCGTTTTCTCATGCGGATCGAGCTGGGCGTGCCCGATCGAACCAGCGAGCGCGCAATGCTGCTGGGGATGGATCGCCGCGACATGCTCAAGGAATTAAAACCGGTGATGAGTCCGCGGACGTTGATCGAGATTCAAGATAAGGTGCGAAAGGTGCACGCCTCACCCGCATTGCTCGATTATCTGCAGGACCTGCTGGACGCCTCTCGACAACGCCACATCACGGGACTATCCCCGCGCGCCGGGCTGGCATTGCTTCACGCCTCGCAGGCTTGGGCGCTGATGCACGGACGTGAGATGCTCCTTCCCGAAGACATCCAGGCCGTGGGAGTGGCAGTCATGGCGCATCGGCTCGGCCACGATCTCGAAGAGTCTGGGCAAAGCGGACGCACACTAGCTGCCAATCTGCTTCACACCGTCCCGGTCCCGTGAAAGCAGGAAGATTTCCGCTGGCCTATCCCACCGCAGGCTCCGCGGCGCTGCTGTTTGTCGTTGGCGCGATGTGGTACGCGGCCTCGAGCCAAAACAGCGCGGCAATTTATCTGCTCTTGTTTTTGCTAGCTTCGGTCTTCCTGGTCTCGATTCCGCATACGCT
>QHQV01000313.1 GCA_003219945.1 Verrucomicrobiota bacterium
ACATTTGCAGTCTGGCTCACGCCGGAGCTCGATTGGCGCAAGAATTATGCTGGCTGGCCGGCACTCCGAAAAATGGAATACGTTGATGAGTTGATGCACTCATTGGCTGGCATGCCGCCGGTGCACACGCCGGAATATCGCGTCGCCGATTACGATTGTCTCAACGTAAAGCTCAAAACGTATTACGCGCGCAAACGCAAGCTTAACGAAGATACGTATCCGGATTTTTACGACGCTGATCTGCGACAGCTCTTTGCCGCACCGGCTGGCATCAAGGCAGGCGCCTATTTGCGCCGACGGAGGCGGCGATTACTGAATGCGGTTTGCCAATGGACAAACGAAAAAAAATTCCCCGTGAACCAGCTCCTCGCGAGACTTACCCGCCGATGTGATGAACTTGGATTGCATGTGCTGAATGACGATCCGCAGCAGGATTTTCGTGTCACCGCTTTCATCACGACCCTGGTGATGAATTATCTTTTCACCGGCAAATTCAAGCGGACGAAATAACGCACTCGTGAAAAAGAAGCTCAAGGTTCTTGTTTTGTTCGATGGCACAAGTCCCACGACTGTTGATCAGGATTTCAGCGGCGAACTGAAAACGAAAGAGTGGAAGACCGAGGCGGATGTAATGAACGCGCTCGGGGCGCTGGGTCACACACCCGAGCATCTGGCCATCTATGATGATGTCGATCTTCTGCGGCAAAAACTGGAGACGTTCGCGCCTGATGTCCTTTTCAATCTGGTCGAACAATTCAGGAACAAATCTGAATTCGACCAGAACATTGTTTCATTTTTCGAAATGCAAGGCCTGCCGTTCACCGGCTGCGGCTCGACCGGACTCACGCTTTGCAAACACAAGGGGATCTCAAAAAAAATTCTGCACTATCACGGCATTCACGTCCCTAACTTCGTGGTCATTCCACGTGGGCAGCGGATCGCGCGTCTGAAGCAGCCCAAGTTTCCGCTCGTGGTGAAACCGGTGAAAGAAGAGGCGTCGTACGGCATTTCACAAGCGTCTTTCGTTGGAAACGACGAGCAGTTTCGCGAACGCGTGAGTTTTATTCACGAGAAATACAACAGCGACGTCATTGCCGAGGAATACATCGAGGGTCGCGAGCTTTATGTAAGTCTGATGGGAAGTGTGCGATTAACGGTTTTTCCGATCCGCGAACTTGTCTTCCGCGAAGTGCCGCCCGACGAACCGAAGATCGCGACTTACAAAGCCAAATGGGACGAAGAATATCGGAAACGATGGGGTTTAGAGAATCAGTTCGCCGAAGATCTCGATCCTGCGCTCGTCTCTAATATCCAGGAGAAATGTAAAGAGATCTACCGCTTGCTGACCATCGACGGCTACGCGCGAATCGATCTGCGTCTCACGCCCGAGAACAAACTCTATTTCATCGAAGCAAACCCGAACCCGATCCTCGCTGACGACGAAGACTTCGCCCTCGCAGCCGGCAAAGCAGGCCTGCCGTATCCGCAACTCGTTGACCGCATTGTTAGGCAAGGGATGAAGACAATCCGCGATTGAAGTTAGAATCACTTCGACGTACCCGAAATTCTGTGCGGTCCCTTCCGTTCGCAGCAGGCGTTGCGTTGTGCATAAATCGGCGAATCGCGGAGCGTTTCATTTCGGATAAGCTGATGTATGAGCGTGAAAGTCTATGGATGCAATCATGTCGCCATCGAGGTCGATGATGTCGAGAAGGCGGCGGCGTTTTACAAGGATGTTTTCAATCTGGAACAGATGAGCGGCGGCGAGGGCGACGCGTTTTTCAAACTGGGTGACCATCAGTTCCTCGCCATTTTCGAAGTCAACAAGGTTCAGCGAGCAAACGTGCGGCATTTCGGGATCATGGTCCGCGATAAAACGCAGCTTGAGGAAGTCAGAAAGAAACTTACCGAGAAATACAAACTCAAGTTGGAGCCGCCGTTCCGCTGCGACTTTCGCGATCCATGGGGCAATCGCATTCAGGTGGTCGATCTTCACGATGAATCACTCGTCTGGCTGTTGCCTTATCGCGAGGTGCAGAAAACAGGTATTAACTTCAAATAGCGAGTAGTCGATGCGGTTCGTGCTCGAACGATGCACCGTTCGTCCGTGGCGGCCGGACGACGCTGAGTCGCTCGTCAGGCACGCGAACAATCGCAAAGTCTGGCTAGGGCTACGCGATCTTTTCCCGCATCCATACACGATCCAAGACGCGCACGAATTCCTGCAGCAAGCCATAAGCGAACAGCCGGAAATGAAATTTTGCGTTGAAATTGAGGGCGCGGCCATCGGAGGGATCGGTGTTCACCCGGGTGAGGACGTGCATCGGCATACATCGACAGTGGGTTACTGGTTGGGCGAAGAGTTCTGGGGACGCGGCATCATGACTGAAGCGCTGACCGCGGGTTATTGATTTCTGTTTCGACAATTTTCCGCTCCGCCGAATCTCTGCAGAGGTGTTTGCAACCAATGCAGCATCCGCACGCGTTCTTGAAAAAGCCGGCTTTATTTTCGAAGGACGCCTCAAGAACAATGTCCTCAAAGATGGAGAAGTTCTCGATTCGCTGCTCTACGCCCGAACAAAGTAGCGCCGCACGAGCCGTCGACTTGCGTGTCTGTTAATCACAGGCGATATGGCTCGCCTCAGCAAACCAATGATTTCATTTATCGTTCCCGCGTACAACGAAGAGCACGAACTTTCATATACCCTGGCTGCGATTCGGGAGACCGTGTCTGGCGCGACACAACCATACGAGATCATCGTCGTTGATGATGCGTCAACTGACGCGACCCCGAAGATCGCGTCGGATGCGGGTGCGAAGGTAATTGCAATCGATCGACGCCAAATCGCAGCCTCTAGGAATGCAGGCGCACGTGCTGCCCAGGGCGAGCATTTGTTCTTCATTGACGCCGACACGCGGATCAATCGAGCGCATGTAAGTGGAGGGATCGCAGCTCTGGAAGGTGGCTACGCCGGGGGCAGCGCACGAGTGGCGATGGATGGATTTATTCCCATTTGGGGACGTATGCTATTGCGTGGGTTTTCGTCGGTTTATTTCGGCCTAAATCTTGGGGCCGGCGCATTTCTTTTCACTACACGCCGCAACTTCGATGTCGTTGGCGGATTCGATGAGCAGTACTTTGCTGGTGAAGAAGTTTATTTTTCCCTCGAGCTAAAAAAGCTGGGCGGCTTCAAAGTGCTGCGCGAACCAGTTGTCACGTCTGGTCGGAAATTGCGCATGTATCCTGCCAAACACTTTCTGCGGAAATTCTTTGGCGTAATCCTTCGCGGTCCCGGCGGAGTCCGTTCGCGTGCAAAGCTCAGCCTTTGGTACGACGGCAAACGAGAAGGGAATCTAGCTTAGGAATCAACGAAGTTCACGGGCGTTGATTGCCTCTCGCCTTGCTGAAGGCAAGAGGATTGAGGTGAAGGGTCAGTGCCGACCGTCAATTGCTGAAAGTTAACCCTCACCCTTACAAGGGCGATGCGACCCAAACGCAACGTGAGAATGGCGACGGCTGCTCCAGCGCTCATTGCGTTGCGCGGTTGCGAAAATCGATTCCTCGTCTACAATAGCCCCTTCGTTATGGCTGAGAGCAACCAAACGTTGGACCTCAAGGAGTTCCAGTTGCATGACAAAGATACCGGCAGTGCGGATGTGCAAGTCGCACTTCTCACGCACCGGATCGAGCATCTGACTGAGCACCTCAAGGTTAACCGGAAAGATCACTCCTCGCGGCGCGGCTTACTCAAGATGGTCGCGCAACGGAGGAGTCTGCTCGATTATTTGAGCAAAACGGAAGCTGATCGTTATAAGAAATTGATCGAGAAGCTGAACCTTCGGAAGTAATCGGAGCGATCGTTCGGCAGGTTCGGATCCGGAATTTGAACTGCTCGAAGCCACAACCCAACTAAAGAAAACAACAAGCAATCCAGGCGCAGTAATCACCTTGGATTTTAGGTTTTAGTTTCGCCTCCGGCACGTGCCCGGACAACGGGTTTAAAACCTACAGTCGGGGTGACCGCCTGGAATCGCATATCCAGGAAGAGTACAATGCAACAAAAGGTCACCGCCCAAATTGGGGGCAATGAAGTATCTATTGAAACCGGCAAAATCGCCAGGCTCGCAGACGGCGCCGTCATCGTAAACTGCGGCGACACCACCGTCCTTGTCTGCGCCGTTTCGGCCACAGCTGTGAAGGAAGGTCAGGATTTCTTCCCGCTCACAGTGGACTATCGTGAAAAAGCCGCAGCCGCGGGAAAATTCCCGGGCGGCTATTTCAAACGTGAGGGACGTCCCACGGAAAAAGAAACGCTCACTTCGCGAATGATCGATCGGCCCCTGCGGCCACTTTTTCCAAAAGGATATTTTTACGATACACAGATCATCTCCATTCTGCTTAGCGCCGATGGTCAGAACGATCCCGATATGCTCGCACTTAATGGTGCGTCCGCCGCGCTGAGCATTTCGGATATTCCGTTTGCAGGCCCGATTGGTGCGGTGCGCGTCGGTCGTGTAAACGGTGAGTTTATTGCCAACCCGACACACGACGAGCGCGCTCAGAGCGATCTCGACCTTGTTTATGTCGGCACTGAAAATGATGTGATCATGATCGAAGGGTCGGCCAAGGAAGTTCCCGAAGCCGAATTCGTCAAAGCGCTCGAGTTCGCACACGGACACGCACGCGAGATGATTCGCATCCAGAAGGAATTGGGGGCGATGGTAGGCAAATCAAAACGGGACCTCGAGTTGCTCAAGGTCGATCAGCAGCTGCTGGATATCGCCTACCGGGTTGCGGGCGAGCGAATCGAACAGGCGCTCCGCACTGAAGGCAAAAGTGCGCGCGCTAAGGCGATCGACGCTCTGCGAGAGGAAGTAGAGGCCGCGATTCTCGAAAAATTTCCCGAGGCCGATTCATTTGCGATCTCCCAAGCATTCGATTTCATCGAAAAGAAGACATTTCGCGCCAGCATTCTGGAAAAACAGCAACGCGTGGATGGCCGCGGCTACAACGATCTGCGCCCGATCACCTGTGAAGTAGGTGTGCTGCCGCGAGCACATGGTTCTGCGATTTTCCAACGCGGCGAAACGCAGGCGCTCGCGCTCGCGACGCTAGCTCCTATCGAAGAAGCACAGATGATTGATGCGTATGGCGGCGGCGAACAATCAAAGCGGTTTATTCTCCATTACAATTTTCCGCCGTTTAGCGTAGGCGAAACAGGGCGGACAGGCGGGCCTGGGCGGCGGGAGATTGGCCATGGCGCGCTGGCGGAGCGGTCGCTTGAACCGGTCGTGCCGAGCGAAAACGAATTTCGTTATGCCATCCGCGTTTCCAGCGAGATCATGGAATCCAACGGCTCGACATCCATGGCCAGCGTGTGCGGTGGAATGCTCGCACTGATGGACGCAGGTGTGCCGATGAAGGGGATGGTTGCCGGAATCTCAATCGGCCTGGTCACCGAGGCTGGCGACGACAATCAATTGAAACGCTACGAATTGCTCACCGACATCACCGGGTCCGAAGATCATTATGGCGATATGGATTTCAAGCTTTGCGGAACGGACGCAGGCGTGACGGGTTTTCAGCTCGACCTGAAACTCCCCGGTATCGGTCACAACATCATTGCCGAAGCAATCCAACGTGCGAAAGAAGCACGCACGAAGATTCTCGAGATCATGCGTCGCACGATGGATCAACCGCGGGCAGAACTGTCGAAATACGCGCCGCGGATCGAGACGATCAAAATCAATCCAGAGAAGATCGGCGCGCTCATCGGGCCCGGCGGCAAAACCATTAAGGGCATCGTCGCTGAAACTGGTGCCGAAATTAACATTGAAGACGATGGCTCTGTGCACATCTACGCAACGACTGGCGAAAGCATGGCGCGTGCTAAGGAAATCATCGGCGGCATGACCCGCGAAATCGAAATCGGACAAACCTACCAGGGACGCGTCGTCACGACGAAGGAGTTCGGGGCGTTTGTTGAAGTTTTCCCAGGCAAAGACGGCCTGGTGCACATTTCCGAGCTAGCCGATTTTCGAGTGAAGCGAACCGAAGATGTGGTCAAAGTCGGCGACATGATTTGGATCAAATGCATCGGCATCGATGACAAAGGCCGCGTAAAACTTTCGCGCAAGGCGGCGCTGAAAGAACGCGCTGAAAAAGAAACAGGCCAAGCTCTGTAACGAGCAGATCTTGCTACCGGAGCGAGACGTCCAAAAACAAGCTTTGTGTTTGCGCGGCGGCAATTTTCGATGCGTCGTCTTCCGAAAACTCCGGTGCGCTGAGGACAGCGCACTCTACAGTACAGTTACGGCCTGGTTGACAATGTCCGGCACGGACGGAGTAAAAAGGGGTGAGTGAATCATGATTACCCCGGTGCGAGTTTCTTACGCAGTGCTCGCCGCAACAATCATTCTGGCGGGGGTCCTTCATCTTAGTGCGCCACTGCTGGTAGTCTTGTTTTCATATTTTGCATTGCGCCAACTATATTCTCTCACCAGAAGAAAATGGCTGGCGCTGACGTTGTTCGTGATCGCTGTAGCGGGGATTGCCGCCGCGGGAGTTTACTTTACTCGCGCGGCCATTTTGGCGCTGCCAGATGTGGCGGATACCTCGATACCTTCGGCCAGCGCATGGGCCCAGAAGAGGTCGATCGAATTGCCGTTTACTGATTTTGAAAGTCTGAGGCAGGTGGTGGTCAGCACGCTTGGGGAGGAAGCCAATTACCTGCGCAACGTTGCAAATGTTGCCAAAGCCACGACCACGAACCTGGTTTTCAGCATCCTTGGAATCGTCGCTGCTGCGAGCCTCTTTTTCAAAACCGGGCTTGATCCCTATCGAGGCACGCATCGGGTGAAGAATAATCTTTACTCCATTTGCTGCGATCAGGTCTCAAGACGATTCCGCGATTTTTACCGAAGCTTTGCGACGGTTATGGGCGCGCAGATCACCATTTCTCTCATCAACACGGCATTGACTGCGATGTTTCTCCTGGCGGTTCGCATGCCGCACGCGTCGTTGCTCATTGCACTCACATTTCTTTGCGGGCTCGTGCCGATCGTCGGGAATCTTGTCAGCAATACAATCATCGTCTTTGTCGCGTTGACGATGTCCGTGAAGCTGGCGATTTCCGCGCTGGTCTTTCTCATCATGATTCACAAGCTAGAGTATTTGCTGAACAGCAAGATCATCGGCGACCGGATTCGCAATCCGGTTTGGCTTACGCTCATCGCACTCATCCTTGGCGAACGACTCATGGGCATTCCTGGTCTGATCCTCGCGCCGGTGGTACTGAATTATTTGCGCGTGGAAATGCTGACAGTAGAGGTGCCTGCTCGACGCGAAGAAGTGGAAGTGTTGAGTCGTTGAACAGTTAATC
>QHQV01000312.1 GCA_003219945.1 Verrucomicrobiota bacterium
TAACGACAAGGCACAATCTGCATTCGATGAATTTCAGATTTTGCGATTTCGGGCGACGAATGCGAAGCCGTTCCCGTTCGAATGGGTCGATCTCGTTAGGACCCAAATGGAATATTCGTCGATCCTGACCCGTATCTCGCGAGAGTACGATCGGCGCTTTGCTTAAGTCAATGGAAGCTGCCGATTGGGCGTCGTTGAGCGATCCGGAACTTCTCGAGCGCCGCATCTCGTCACTCGGGCTACGCCTCGAGGGCACCGCGCTGGAGCCGCTGATTGGACAGCTGTACGATGAGCTTTCGGCAAAAGGTTTGGTGTTTCACCCACCGTGCCATGTCGGCGATGAATGGTTCGTCCCGGTCGGTATTCCTGCGATCTTCATTCCGTTCTTTCTGGTGCACGACCGGCTGCGCGAGCTCGAGCGCACGATGATGCTCGAAGTCGAAGGCGGGACGCCGGAGTGGTTCATGAAGTTAATGCGACATGAAGCGGGGCACGCTTA
>QHQV01000314.1 GCA_003219945.1 Verrucomicrobiota bacterium
AATGCGGTCTGTCAGTCTCTCGGCGTGCGATACATCGAGCTAAACGAATTGTTCGCACAAGCGGATATCATTACGCTGCACTGCCCGCTCACGCCGGAAAACAAGCATCTCATTAGTGGCCCCGCGATCGCCAGAATGAAAACCGGCGTCATGCTGATCAACACCAGTCGCGGTGCCCTGCTGGATACACTTCCGATTAACGAGGCGTTGAAGAGCGGCAAGATCGGTTACCTCGGTCTCGACGTTTATGAGGAGGAAGAAGAAATCTTCTTTGAGGATCGTTCGGGGTTGATTCTTAGCGACGACGTGTTCGCGCGGCTGCTCACTTTTCCAAATGTGATTATCACCGGCCATCAGGCTTTCTTCACGCGAGAAGCCTTATTGAACATCGCGGCCACAACCATCGACAACATCACCAGATTCGAAAATAATCAGCCACTCGAAAAGCTGGCCGGATAGAGCGGGTCAAATAAAACTGTAGTCGTGCGATTGGAAAATGCTCCCGCCTCTCCCCTTGCTCAAGGGGAGAGGATTAAGGTGAGGGGTTTCCAAGCACCGATCAAACTAAGCTGCCAACCCTCACCCTATCCTCTCCCTTTAAACGGAGAGGCGGATCGGCTGTCGCGTTTAGCAGTTACATTTTATTTAATTGCGACGCGACCGGAGGAGGCGCAAACCGTTGAGGATTACGACGACTGTGCTGCCTTCGTGGCCGATCACGCCGGCAGTGAGATTAATCTTTTCTGCCAGCGCGGAGATGATCAGGAAGAGGATTACGCCAAGAGAAATAACGACGTTCTGGCGAATAACCGAGCGAGCGCGCCGGCTGAGCACGAATGCCTCCTCCACATTCTCGGTTTTGTCATGCATCAGAACGATGTCGGCCTGTTCCAGCGCAGCGTCGGAGCCGCGCGCGCCCATGCCGATGGACACATCCGCCGCAGTCAGGCTGGGCGCATCGTTGATTCCGTCGCCCACCATGGCGACCTTTTTTCCCGACGCGCGCCAATCATGAATGCATTCAGCTTGGCTTGTGGGCTCAACTCGGCGCGGACATCAGTTATGCCGACTTGCTCCGCCACTATCGCAGCCGGTCCAACACGATCGCCCGTGAACAATGTGACTGACAAGCCGGAACGCTTGAGAAAATCAATTACGCGTTTCGCGGCCGGCCGGATCTCATCGCGCAAATAAATGACTCCGAGCACCTGGTCATTCGCGATCCAAACTTCTCCCTCGGTTGTTAATTCAACCGCCGGTATTGCGATCCCGCGGTCACGCATCAATCGCCTGCTGCCAATGAGAATTCGATTTCGATCGACCGATGCTTCCATGCCCAGCCCGGGCACATTTAAAAAGTCGGTGGCCTCATTAATCGGCAGATTGCGGTTCTCCGCCTTTGCAACAATCGCTCGCGCCAGAGGATGCGTGGAAAAATGTGCTACTGAAGCGGCGCGTCGAAGAACTGCCTTTTCACCTTGTGAATCAAACGACGCGATCCTCGCGACAACCAGCGCGCCTTTCGTCAGTGTCCCGGTTTTGTCGAACGCGAACTGGGTCGCCCCGGCGAGATTTTCGACGGCAACACCGCCGCGGAACAAAATCCGACCCCGAGCACCTGCAGCAATGGCGACCAAAATCGCAGACGGAACCAATAAGACCAGCGCGCACGGGGATACCACGACGAGCACCGTCAGTGAGCGATAGAACGCGTCGGCTACCGGACGATGCATCAGGAGCAGGACGACAAACACAACCGCGGCCAAAGAAAGCGCAATCCACGTGTAGTATCGGCTAAAGTTGTTTGTGAAACGTTGCGCTGGCGCTTTTTGCTGCTGCGCCATTTCAATCAGGTCAAGAATCCGGCTAAGTGCGCTCTCCCCAGCCGGCGCGTCGCGCGGATTACCGATTGCCCGTCGAGGTTGAGCGTGCCGCCGCTCACCACGTCACCGATTTGTTTTACAACCGGAATAGCTTCGCCCGTTAACGCAGATTCATCGGCGGACGTCGCACCTTCGATCATCACGCCGTCCACCGGAAAAAGTTCACCGGGCTTCACGAGCAACTCCTTTCCGATCTGCACTTGTTCAATGGGAGCTTCTACCCAGCGACGATCTTCACGCCGGAAATGCGTGTTTCGGCGCGACTTTGAGCAGCGACTCGATCGATTTGCGTGTGCGATAATTTGCGAACTGCTCCAGCCCATTGCTCAACGAAAACAGAAAGAGCAGCGTCGCACCTTCAGTCCATCCTTTAACGAACAGCGCGCCGACTGCGACCGCCACCATCAGGAACTGGATGTCGACCTTGCCGCGCTTGAGCGCATGCCACACATCCTGAGTGGCGAACCAGCCGCCGCAGACATAAGCGAGAGCAAAGAAAGGCGTGAGCAGATCTGCGCGAATTCCTGCGCGACCGAGGAGAAACCCAGTAAGCGTGCTCACTCCGCAGATCGCCGCCAACAACAACATGAAGCGGTAATCGCGCGTCACGGGCCGTGGAAACGGACGATTACGCCAGGTCGGTAACGCAATTCGTTTCGAAATCACTGGCGGTTCGTCGGACGGATGAGCGCGATGAAATTCTGTCGTGTAATTGTCGAGCTTGTGCAGATGAATCGTCGGGGATTTGTCGTCGGGCGTGATCGACACATCCCATTGTCCCGAGAGCGCAGCACGGACGTCTTTTTTGATCTGGTCCAATGTCTCTTCTAACGGCGTATCATAAAATCCAACCGAGACGCTGTGCTCGTTCATATTCAGTCGTACCTGCTTTACGTCCGGATGCGCTTCGATCAGCCGGACTACTCGCAATCACGTGCCGCGGTAGCGTCCGGCCGTTGCGTATTTGGAATGATTTCGTCGGTCACTGGCCAATTATGGGTGAAGGAAGGCCGTGAGTCTCAGCGGCGATTGCGATTTACTCTGCATTTCTTGCCACTCGCCGGGAGGATCAATCCCTTCACCGCACTCTTGCACGAGGCGAGTATTCCAATGGGCCACTACCCGAACAAACAGGCGCTGACACTCAATGCATATTGGTCGCAGACTGATGAATTCAGCGTAAGCGCGTGTGTTGCGCGATTATGCGTTTCGCAGGCAGCGGCCGATAATCCACACGTACGCTATCATTATCGCAGCAACGCTGAATACAATCAGGTATTCCATTTCGTTATCTCACTGTTTGACTGGTGATGAAACCGGAGTCTTTGCTTTGGGTACGATGTCGCGTCGACGCACCCGAGACGAGGATGCCCCCAGCGATCGCAATTGCAGCCCGCGTGCGCCTCGGTGTGCGCACTGATAACTCGTCAAATGCAACATCCTTCAACATCAGTCTGGTTGTTTCGGCTTCGTCAGTTAATAACAGAGTGCTTTTCATCGAATGACTCCTGGTGCAGTTGAACGCTATCGCCGCTGCTACCGCACGACAGTGCATTTATTGGGTTTTGCTTTGCAAAAATTGCGTGGCAGTTTGCGCCGCATACCCGCGATGCATGCTGTTTTCTCGAAGGATTTGGTAAATGCATACGAGACTTGTCGCCGGCGTAATTGCCGCATTTGCGGTTTCGAACCTGCTCGTTACCGCTGAACAGCAACGGCCACATTTCGAAGTGCCACCCAAGGAGTCTGCCAGGGCCGAAGAACTTGCGAATCAACTCGCGAGGCTTTCACGCGGAGTTGATCCAAACGAAGCGAAGCTCCTGGCAGACTTCGCCTATGCTACGGTGGCACGGCTAAGACAGGAGTACCGGATGTTTGGCACGCCCATCTTTAACAATTTTCTCGTCTATCATGGGTGGAGGAAACGCGGCTATTGCTATCAATGGACCGAGGACCTGCTTCTTGCTCTGGACACGCTGAAACTCAAGACACTTGAACTTCACTGGGGTGACGCGTACCGGGAGACATGGCGCGAGAACAATTGCCTGGTTGTTACGGCGAAAGGACAGCCGTTTGAGCGCGGAATGATTCTCGAGTGCTGGCGTCATTTTGGACATCTCCGTTGGAATCTGGTCCCGTCGGATGAGGACCCATACTACGAGAACGCGAAATGGGCGGAAAAGGTGCGCGCACGCGCAGCAGCGAAAACTCTCGGACCCGACAACCGGCACGTGGTCTTCCAGACGCAGGTCGAGAAAACCGGCAATAGTTCCGAGTAGCTCGTTCGCGCGGCGTCGTTCAGGCTCGCCTAACAAATCAGCCGTCCTGTAATGTTGTAGCAGCGGACAGGCGTTTGACACAATGGAGCCGCGGGGACGTGAGCGACATAGACGGGCAGCTCGCTAGAGCGAGAGAGCGGGAGCGAGCGAGTCAAACGCCCTACAAACAACGGCGCTTCCGTTTTGGAATTATAGAGCCCATTGGCCGTTTTCGTGGGATCGCGCTATTCTAAATCGAGATGCATCGGACCAAACATTCTCGTTTCCGTAAGACGCACGATTTCGTTGCGGATTTTCGCAACCGGAACGGCGCATGCGCATCATGATCGGTACCACTGCCGCGATGATGGTTGTCGAGATCGTCGCCGGTTTGATGTCGCACTCGATGGCTATCGAGACGCACCGTTGCCGCGAATACCACGCTTCGACTGCAAGCGCTTAGGAGTCTGTTGAAGTACTCAGTCATGCCGCGTTGCTGCCGATTTTTCGTCTGTCCAAAGCGCGAGGAGGGCGCATACCCGACGCGGTCTGTAACCGGCGAGCAACACCGGAGAGGCGAAAAAGCGGCGCAACCCGGAGGGCGAGAGCGTCTTGGGCTGTCTTGCAGCGTTGCTCGCTCCTCACAGGTCGCTTTGGACATGCTCGTCGCTCGCGCCTTGCCATCCAGCCCAAAGCGCCCCCGCGCGGCATGGCTGAGTACTTCAACAGACTCCTAAATGGCCAACACGCTCTGGCAGGTCATCGCCGCCTATATCTTCGCTCTCGCCGGCGGATCGATTAGCGCGTCGCTGCGTCTTGAGCATAAGCCCCTTTGCGCGCTCATCAGTTTCGCGGCCGGAACGCTGCTCGGCGTAACAATCTTTGCGATTTTGCCCGAGAGTTTTGGCGCATGCCCATGGTGGGCGGTGTTGCTGGCGCTAATTACCGGCTACGCGCTTTTCTTTTTCATCAGCAAACATGTTCATCATGTGTGTCCAGCTTGCGCGGCCAGTCATTTCGACGCTGATGCCACGCGACATTTCAGCGAAATCGCTACCGCGCTGATCGTCGCTTTGGCAATTCACAGTACGACCGACGGTTTGGCTTTGGGAATCCAAGGCGAAACACCCGGGACGGGCGCGACAAAGTGGTCGCTGTTCTCAGCCCTGTGCATCCACAAGGTTCCCGAAGGTCTCGCGCTCGGCGGTC
Organism: Verrucomicrobiota bacterium; assembly: GCA_003219945.1. Lineage (GTDB taxonomy): Bacteria > Verrucomicrobiota > Verrucomicrobiia > Chthoniobacterales > UBA10450 > Udaeobacter. The sequence continues at coordinate 5,351 of QHQV01000314.1, forward strand.
TTTTAATTGGCGCAGGACTGCAACGGACGGCCGCGGTTGGATGGGTGGCAGCCGTCGAAGCCACAACGCTACTCGGGGGTGTCATCGGTTATTTTTTCCTAACGAACATCTCCATGTTGTGGCTTGGCTTAATTATGGCCCACGTCGGCGGCGGCTTTATTTATTTGGCCACACACGCAGTAGTCGGAGAAATGTTAAAGCACGGAAAGAAGCTAGTTTTGACGAGCTTTGCACTGGGGATCGCTCTAATCGCAGTTCTCAATATTGGGTTGCGACTGGTTCGCTAACGCTACAACATGCACTCGTTTCATTATCGCGATGGTCATCTCTATTGTGAAGGCGTCGATCTAACACGCATTGCCAGGGAATTCGGCACGCCGACTTACGTCTACAGCGCGGAAACAATTCTCGATCACTACGCGCGACTCGACGCGGCGCTCGCATCGCTGGATCACCTCATTTGTTACGCGGTAAAAGCGAACTCGAATGGCGCTATTCTGAACTTGCTAGCGCGGAGGGGCGCTAGTTTCGACATCGTTTCCGGTGGCGAGTTGTTTCGTGTGCTCGCGGCGGGCGGCGATCCGGCCAAATGCACCTTCGCGGGCGTCGGCAAATCCGGTGAGGAAATTGAGTATGCTTTGGAGCAAAGCGTCTACAGCTTCAACGTCGAGAGTGAAGCTGAACTGGATTTGATCGAGCGCATAGCCAGCGCAAAGAAAATGCGCGCGCCAATCGCATTGCGCGTCAACCCTGATGTCGACCCGCATACGCATCATTACATCTCGACCGGCTCCCAAGAAAACAAGTTCGGCATCGCACTGGACCAAGTCACTGCGATTTACGAACGCGCGGCGAAAATGAGCAACATTGAGATTGTCGGCGTGCAGATGCACATCGGATCTCAAATCACCGACGCGAAGCCGTTCGCGAGCGCCATCGAAAAAGTAACGCCACTGGTGCGCGACCTGAAATCGAAATACGCCATCAAGTTTTTCAGTATCGGAGGCGGCATGGGGATCATTTACCGGCGCGCACTGGAGAGCGGATCAGGCAAATGGTGGCATAATCACGGTCCCGCATGCGCGGGATCCGCGTTCAGTGTAGGCGACTACGCTGATGCAATTGTGCCGCCGCTGCGCGATTTGGGTGTTCGGATTCTTGTTGAGCCTGGCCGTTTTCTTATCGGCAACGCCGGCGTTTTGCTCACGCGCCTTCGTTACATCAAGCAAACCGGAAGTAAAAAATTCGCCATTGTGGATGCCGGCATGAACGATCTCATCCGGCCGGCGCTGTACCAGAGCTATCACGAAATTGTGCCGGTCATAAAGCCGAGCACCCTCACCCCAACCCACTCCCTTGAAGGGAGAGGCGGACGCGAAGCGCTAGGTGAGGGTGAATCTGTAAGTCTCAGTCACAGCAAGAATAAGTCAGGAAAAATCGATATTGTCGGGCCGGTGTGTGAGTCGGGCGATTTTTTTGCGCTCGACCGGGAATTGCCTGAAGTGCATGAAGGCGATTTGCTTGCGATCATGAGCGCGGGCGCGTACGGAT
>QHQV01000468.1:0-279 GCA_003219945.1 Verrucomicrobiota bacterium
AGCTCAGCTGGGCAGAGCGAACTGATTTCCGGTCTCGGTATGTCTCTTTAGGAATTTCCGCTCGGATCGATCTTCTCCGGTATTGCTCCGCTAACTGGCGCCCCACATCAATAGCCGCCGACACAGATTGCTGTTGTCACCGCTGCTCTTCGCCAGTTCATCGTCAGCTCGACACCAGAAAAGATTGTCTTGCCATTAATTACAATTTCGTAATCATGGGCGCGTTTTATGAGAAAAACCTTTTTCTTTTCTGGAGTTTGGCGGTGGTCGATCCTGCCG
>QHQV01000468.1:412-2829 GCA_003219945.1 Verrucomicrobiota bacterium
CGCCGTAAATGCGTACGTGTTGCCTCCATGGGCATTCTTCTTCGGCGAACTCTTTGAGGGTCAGGGCTTCCGCCGCGGGCCACCCGATTATCTTTTCACCCAGGAGGTAGAAATGGGTCTGGCCTATCGTTTTAACGTAGCAGCGGAGACGCAGTTCGAACGGTTCAACGGCGGCGGCGGCGCGCAGACGGTGAGTCTGGAAGCACGATGGGCGCTCGCTGATTGGAACAAGATTCCGCTCAACCCGACGATATTCGCAGAGTACAAATTCGGTGTCGGCACCATTAGACACGAAGAAGTGCCACCACTTCCGGCCGGAGGAGGAGAAGGAGAGGAGGAGGAAGAGGGCGGTCCGCCGAAAATTCCCGATGCCTACGAAGTTCGTTTGCTTCTTGCTCAGGATTTTGGAGAGCACGTCGAATGGGCAATGAACTGGTTCTTTGAAAAAGAGAACACCGGGGATCGCGGCCGCGAATGGGGTTTCTCACAAGCGTTAATGACTCCGGTTCTCCTGCCTAACGAGCGCCTGAAAATCGGCATCGAAATGGAATATCGGAATTTGACCGTCAAAGATACCCGCGGCGACCCGTTGCACAGTTTTACCATCGGTCCAACGGTCGCGTGGAAACCGACAACGCAAACTCGCCTGGACATCTCGCCCTTGTTCGGTTGCACCGCGGGTGCTCCGGTTGCTGATGTGTTTGTTGCCTTCTCATGGCTCTTCGGTGGCGAGCGCGCCGAGGCCGAAGCACCGGTATCAACTCGCTTCCGCTATCTTACCGACGCCGCCTTCGCCCGTTCAGGCAAAGATTCGGGAAAAGAGATGAAGCAGGTCGCGTACGTACCACCCTGTCCACAATGGTACGGCGATCGCGAATGGAATGTGAATCTCTGGGGTACCTATGCATTCACCAACACTGAGTTCGCTCCTAATGCTTCTCTGGTCGACATCGTCCAAAGCACCAGTGAGGGAGGTGCGGTCCTTGGCACTTATGATCGCTACATCGGCGGCGATCACGCATGGGGCGGCGGCGGAGACATAAAATATTTCTTCTGTCGCTATGCTGGGGTCGGTGTTGAAGGATTTGCACTGGACGCCAGTAAGCCTGGTTTCGATATCTTCGAGGACCAGGCGGTTCCGATATTTGTTCACAAAAGAATTAATCACAATCACACCATCGGCTCTGTTTTAGGAACGCTTACCCTGCGCTATCCGATCCCCTGCACACGTCTTGCGCCTTACGCATGGGCGGGTGTGGGTGCAATTTTCGGTGGCGGCGAAACGGACACCCTTCACACGCAAGGACCGCCGGACGCATTCGCTGTCAATGCGCAGACCGAACATTTCGGCGCCGAAACGAAATTACTCGGTCAATTCGGTGCCGGCGTCGAATTTCGGTTCTCGCGACACGTCGCGATGATTAATGACTTGAGCTTCGGCGTAATTGATGGGCCGAGAAATAATTTCGGGATGTTCCGTAGCGGCGTGAATTTTGCTTTTTAAAAAATCTTGAGGGTTAACGCCCTCAGGGCTGAAAAACCGCGGCTGTTTCCGCGGTCCTGAAGTGGAGACGCCGCAGCCTGGTGGAGCGGGCTGCGGCACACTTCTTTTTGAGGCGTTGCACGCACTTGTGTCAAGCTGCATTCGCAAAGCGCGCTGGGAACTCGCTAGTATGACTCTTGACCCGTTCTATCCAGATCGATAGCTTGGCTGCGGAAAGGAGCTTGTGCGGGTGAAGACAGAAGTATCAATCGAATACTGCGTCGTTTGAAACTACACGCCGAAGGCCGTCAGTTTGGCGACCAAAATTCTCGAATTCGGCGAGCGCATCAAGTCGCTTATGCTGATTCCGTCGAGCGGCGGCGCCTTCGAAATTCGCGCCAATGGCAAACTGCTCCATTCCAAACTCGAGTCCGGCGAGTGGCCGGATTTCGATGAGATCGTTAAGGCGATCAAGAAAGCGAAATAATCAGCGTCCTGCTTCGATTCTTGTAATTTCTCGCCGCTGCTCCGTTCAAAAGGGGCGTCGCGGCGCCGCACTGCAAAGCGCCTCTCACGCGCCAGAAATTCGGCCTAGGACGTTGCACGCTGGGGGTTGGGTGTTTTTCGCAACTTGGAGAGTGAAGGGTGCCTGGTGGCCCTCGCGGTCTTCAAAACCGTCGTCGCCATGCAAGTGGCGAGGTAGGTTCGATTCCTATCCTCTCCGCCTCTTCATTTTCGATTTTCGATTGCCAATTGCCGATCGCCATGTAGCCACAGCCCTACGGGCGGTACAACAACGAAGGAGGTGAAACAAATGTCGCGTGAGCAAATCCGAAAGCTAACGTCGCTTTCATCCTGCGCCGGGTGAGCGTCAAAATTGAGCCAACAGGCCCTGCGACAAGTCTTGCCGCAGCTTCCCATTTCGTTAGGCCGG
>QHQV01000469.1 GCA_003219945.1 Verrucomicrobiota bacterium
CATTTTTTTCTCCGTCAAATACAGGCGCGGATCGAAAGCCAACCGTTCCCACCCAAGCTCCGGATCGCTGTTGCTGGAGGGCGGCTGGACAATGGGAGCGATCGTTCTGGGGCTTGGATTGTTTTCTTGGGGCGCGCTGACCTATTTCCGGATCGAGCGCCGTCCGGCGAACGCAATCGACGTGCAGGTGGTCGGCAAACAATGGATGTGGAAATTGCAGCACGCCGAGGGCAAACGCGAGATCGACGAGCTGCACGTGCCGGTCAATCGCACAGTGGTCCTGACCATGACGTCGCAAGACGTGATCCACAGTTTTTTCGTTCCAGCGTTTCGTGTGAAACAGGATGTCGTACCCGGGAGGTACACCAGTGAGTGGTTCAAGGCTATCAAGCCAGGGGAATATCATTTGTTTTGTGCAGAGTATTGCGGAACGCAGCATTCGGGAATGATCGGCCGCGTTGTGGTGATGGAACCGCGCGCGTACGAAGAGTGGCTCAAAACGGGAGAACAAACCGAATCGATTGTGCTTGCCGGCCAGCGACTTTTTCATGATCGCGGTTGCAGCGGTTGTCACTCGCCCAATTCGAAATTTCATGTGCCGCTGCTGGAAGGACTTTATCGGAAGCCGGTCCCGCTTGCCGACGGCACAATGGTCAGAGCCGATGACCAATATCTGCGCGATTCAATCTTGCAGCCGGCGAAACAAATCACCGCCGGGTACGACAACATAATGCCGAGTTTCGCCGGGCAGTTGAGCGAAGAAGAAATCATGCAGCTGATTGCTTATGTGAAAGCGATAGGCCAACAGGAGCCGCCGGCTAGATGATCAGCGCAACTGAAATCGACATCAAAACCGCAGGCGAGATTGCTCCAGAGGATTATCTGAGCGATCACTCAGTGCGGTCGTGGTTGCTTACGACCGATCACAAACGGATCGGCATTCTCTATCTTTGCACGATCATCATTTTCTTTTTCATCGCCAGTGTGGCGGCGGCGTTGATGCGGATCGAGTTGCTCACGCCGCAGGGCGATCTGGTGACCTCCGAAACGTACAACAAACTTTTTACCATCCACGGCGTATTGATGGTCTGGTTTTTCCTCATTCCATCGATCCCCGCGGTGCTAGGTAATTTTATTCTGCCGCTGATGATCGGAGCGCGCGATGTGGCGTTTCCCAAATTGAATTTGATGAGTTGGTACATCTTCATTCTCGGAAGCGCGGTGGCGCTCTGGTCGCTTTTTCGCGGAGGCGTGGATACGGGATGGACGTTTTACACGCCTTACAGCACCACCTACGCAAACTCGCATGTGATCTCGATGGCGGCGGGCGTTTTCATTGTGGGCTTCTCCAGCATCATCACGGGCATGAACTTCATGGTCACCATCCACAAAATGCGCGCGCCAGGACTGACGTGG
>QHQV01000470.1 GCA_003219945.1 Verrucomicrobiota bacterium
GATCCAGTTGTTGGGGAAAACTGCGTCCGGCTTTTCCGGCTCGGCTGTGTCTTCAAAGACATGCACGTTAATCCCGGCCTCGCGCAGCGTCTGAACGGCCGCATCGAATTCCTTTCTCGCCATTATTGTCAACGCATTTGAACCGCGATCGGCATTACGTTGGAATGCATTATCTGCTGCCGTTTCCGGATTGGGATAAAACCGGCCGGGGCGAATCATCAGCACCGAGTTGGTGCTTTGCGCGTGCGCAGCACTTCGCGTCATTGAGCAACTATACTACGCTGCTCGCCTTGGCGCCGCACGTGGGCGCGTTGCCGCTGCTTCGCTCAAGACGGTGATTTTCAATCACCGAAAGAAATGTCGACATCTCGCGCGGTTTGCACCAGCTCGCCGTTAGGCGGGACAAGCTTTAGGCGATTGACTGCTTCGGCTATTGGCACGTGACGCACCTGGTAGTTTTGGTAACTCACCATTGACCCGAAATGTCCCTCATTCGCTAACTGAACGGCTTTGACTCCGAAACGTGTCGCAAGAATGCGGTCCAACGTCGTCGGCGCGCCGCCGCGTTGGAGATGGCCGAGCACGCAACAACGCGTTTCTTTACGGGTGCGAATCGCGATTTCGCGCGCGACAATTTCGCCAATGCCGCCCAACCGAAACTCGCCACCTTCCACGTCGCGTTTCACTTGCTCGCCGTGTTTCAGTCGCGCGCCTTCCGCAGCAACTACCACAGTTCCAAGGTAACCGGCCGCTTCGCGCGAATTGATCACGCTCGCGATCTTGTCGTTATCGAACGGGATTTCGGGAATCAAAATGATATCGGCGCCACCGGCAATACCGCTTTGCAATGCGATCCATCCTGCGTGCCGTCCCATCACTTCGACGACAATGACCCGCCGATGGCTGGTCGCCGTAGTGTGCAACCGGTCCAGCGCGTCCACTACTACGTTAACGGCGGAATCGAAACCGAACGTGGTTGCCGTCGCTTCAAGATCGTTGTCGATCGTCTTCGGTACGCCGATGCAGTTGATGCCGGCCTCCTGCAGTTGTTGCGCAGTCACCAGCGAGCCGTCGCCGCCAACAACGATCAACGCTCGCACCCGGAGGTCTTCCAAGATCGTTCTGGCGTCCGCGATGATCTTTGCCGGAACTATAGTTCGATCACCCGCGCCGGTCTTCGCAACGAAATGGCCGCGATTGGTAGTACCGAGAATCGTTCCTCCAAGGGCCATGATTCCGTTTACG
>QHQV01000471.1 GCA_003219945.1 Verrucomicrobiota bacterium
GCTCTTCGAGTCCGAGCGCGGCGAGCGTCATCGCGTCGAAACCTTTGCCGACGCCGGGATAACCGGAAGCAAGTTTTCCCGATTCCTCTAGCGAGACCTTCTGCCAGAGACGCGGGAGATGAAGAACGCCAAGTGGACCGGCAATGCCGGAACTGATCAATGGAACATATGTGTCAGCCATAGTACCAATTTTGGTAATCTCAGCATGGGCGATTTGCAAGTTTGCGCTCGTATGGTGACCTTCAAAAGTTAATCAATCTGGCTGATTTCCCGCAATGGAACTTCCGTTTGTAGTGCCGAGCTTGGCTCAGGTTGCCAATAACCAAAGCATCGCTGCAACCAAGATCGCTGCGATTAGGAACAAGCTCGCATACACCAGTGAATCCTGGATCTGTGCCCGTTTTGCCGCTTTCGCGTAAGGCATTCTTGTAAAAGTGACCATTGTGTAAAGCGGCAGATATATTCCGGGCAGCGCGGCTTC
>QHQV01000472.1:0-2963 GCA_003219945.1 Verrucomicrobiota bacterium
GCGGAATTCTTCAAGGCACTCGTCCAGCACCACGCAATCTTCGAAGGCAGCGTTCATGCCTTGTCCATAAAATGGCACGACTGCGTGCGCGGCATCGCCGACGAGACAAATGTTGCCCCGGTAAAACCATGGCGCGCAGCGAATGGTCACGAGTGAACCCGTTGGATTATTCCGGAAATCACCAAGCAATCCTGGCATGAGCGACACGGCATCGGGGAACTCTTCGTCGAAAAAACGGCGCACATCATCATCGGTCTTCGTCGTGGCGAAGCTCCGTTGCCCTTCAAATTCCCAAAATAACGTGCAGGTAAATGAACCGTCGGGATTAGGCAGCGCGATCATCATGAAGCTTTTCCGCGGCCAGATGTGAAGCGCGTTCTTTTCCATTCGCCATGAACCATCCGGCGCAGGCGGGATCGTCAATTCTTTGTAGCCGTGCGCGAGATAACTCTCGTCGTACTCGAAGCGATTGATCTGCATCTGCATCGATTGTCTCACAGCGGAGAACGCGCCATCGACGCCGATCACCGCGTCACCCTTTGCGGAGATGATTTGATTCTCGGAGTTCGCAGGCGGCACTTCCTCCATTCGGACGGACTCGTCCTGCGGCGAGCCTGCCGCTACAGAAGAAGTTTCCAAATGGGCGCTCGCAGAGTCGAGATCGACATTGGTGCATTTGTGATTGAAGTAGACGCGCACATTTGGATATCGCTGCGCTGCTTCGATAACAGCCGTGTTGAGCGCGCCGCGTCCGATTGAGTTGATACAGTTTTTCGGATCGACATCGTACGGGCTGAAATGCAGCGCGCCGGATTTATCGTGAATCATCCGGCCACGCATCGGGATCGCATGGCACAATGCTTCATCAGCGATGCCGATCTGTTCGAGCGCGTGAATCCCCCGCGTCGAAATCGCCAGATTAATTGAGCGCCCGCCGACGATGTTTCCCTCGCGCGGGTCAGCGCGCCGCTCGTAAAGATCAACCTCGTATCCGCGCCGTCCGAGATATGCTGCGAGCAACCCCCCGGCTAATCCGCTACCGATCAGAACAAATTTTGCCACTCCCCAAGAATCTACGAATCAGAAACTCAGGAAAGCAGGAAACGTTGCGAAACGGATGCCCGTCTATTTCGCAGCTTGAAATACAGACGCGCTACAATTCCTTGAAGGCGTCGCCGAGATGATGAAGAACGTCGCGTGGCAACAGCGATCGCTCGCTCTGGTTGCCGTTAAAGATTGCGATCTCTGCTGCCCGGCCGCATAGCCACGCACCGACTCGCGCGGCATCGTAAGGTGAGAGGCCTTGCCCCAGCAAAGCGGCGCACACTCCGGTGAGAACGTCGCCCATTCCGCCAGTGGCCATGCCCGGGCTGCCAGTCGTGTTGTAGCTCAACAACCGACCGCGTTCAGCGATGATGGTGCGACTGCCTTTGAGCAAAAGCGTAACCGGAAACCGATCACAGAATTTCGTCGCTGTTTTGCCGCGCGACTGTTGCTCGTCGCGGAAAAGCCGTTTCATTTCGCCGGGGTGCGGCGTCAGCAATCGTTTGCCTTTGCAGCGCCGGAGCACGGAAGTTTTTTCCGAGCACCATGGGTTGCTTTACTTTTTCAACGAGCTCAAGGATCTCGACCGCACGCGATTTGCCAAGACCAGGGCCCACCGCCCAGACGTCGACTTTCTCTTTTAGCAAATGACGATACGACGCGACCGGCTTTACCATTACTTCCATGAACGCCGCGCCGGCGACGATCTCGTAGATTTCTTCGGGAACAAAAACTTCCACCAACCCTGCGCCCGCCCTGAGCGCACCTTGCGATGCCATCAGCGCAGCGCCGACGAATCCCTTGGAGCCGGCTACCACGCCGATGCGGCCAAATTGATTCTTATACGAGTTGTAATTGCGTCTGGGAAGCAACCCGCGAAAAGCTACCGGACTGGCGATGATTTCTTTTGGTTTCGTTTGCGGCGGCCGCAATTCTTCCAGCGGCACAACTTCAATCCGGCCCACATAATTCAGCGCGCCGTCAGCGACGAGACCCGGTTTGGCGTAGCCGATTGTAACGGTAAAATCCGCGACTACGCAGTCGCGATCTTTCTTGCCTGAATCGGTATCGAGACCGGTTGGAAGGTCCACCGCAAAGACGTAGCCGCCTTTGGTTGTTCGCAATTGATTGATGGCGCGACAGGCCGCGCGGATTGGCTCGCGGAGCGGTGGTCTTGCTCCGACGCCAAGCAAACCATCCAGAATAACGAGCGGAGCAGCAATGCTCGAACACGCTTCTCTAGCGATTGTATTCTGCGTCGTGGTTCTCTGCTCGGTCAGGTCCGGCGCGAATTGGCCAAATGTCCCGACCAGGTCGGCATTCGCCGCTTCCGATGGCGCAGCGCCCAGAACGTCGGGTGGTCTGCGCAGCAAGTCACCGAGCTTCTTGCGCATGAGATTACTGAAATCAGCTTCTTTGAAGGCCAGACGGACTTCGGTTTTCCATCCGCGCTGCTCCAAACATTGTGCGGCGAACAAAGCGTCTCCTGCATTATGCCCTTTCCCGGCGAATACGATGCATCGACCGGGTTTCTGGAAAAATTTCGTCACCGCCTGAGCGACACCGGCGCCAGCCTTGTTCATTAGCGCCTCGACTTGGACGCCAGTAGCAAATGCAGCCTCTTCTGCGGCTCGCATCTGTGCCGAAGTCAAAATTGGCACGTCCAATCAACCCTCCCGATCGGATGACGCCACGCGTGCTTCTATCTCGGCCGGTTTCGAGGAAGTCTTTTTCTTTCGTCGACTGCTTTTCCTGGCCGAACGCTTTGAGCGGCTCTTTTTCGATCCAGTGACCCTGGTTTGGTCGATGTACGGTTGCAACGGGATGCTTTCGGCTGTCGCGACTCGGGTCGTACTAAACGAGCTGGCGACCGAATTGCGGCTGCGGACTCCGGCTGCAATCGCTTCGGCAAGGTTTTG
>QHQV01000472.1:2996-4280 GCA_003219945.1 Verrucomicrobiota bacterium
GGGTTCGTGAGAAAACCGCACTCGACGAGTACGGCCGGCATGTTCGTTCTCCGCAAGACGTAGTAACCACGGCGACGCACGCCCCGGTTCTCTGACGGCGCACCCCCGGCAACGTAATGATGAATCGCCGACGCGAGCGCTAAGCTGTCGCGACTGTAAAAGTATGTTTCTATGCCGCTTGCTCCCCTACGTGTCGCTGAATTGAAGTGGACGGATACAAAAATGGCATTGCGGTAGGAGTTGGCAATTGCGCATCGCGTTCCCAACGGAACAAATACGTCGCTGTTCCGGGTCATCACCACTCGATAACCGCTGGCTTCGAGGGCTCTTCCAAGACGCTGTGCCACATCGAGAGTCATGTCTTTTTCCGAAACCCGCTGACCGGGAATCCCACCGCGATCATAGCCGCCGTGTCCTGCATCGATCACGACAGTTATGGGTGAGCTGTCGCCTCCTGAACTGCGGCTGCTCTTCGCTGCGTACGAGCTACAAGCTAGAAATGTCGTCAGCAGACCGGCAGCGGCTAAACCGATTCGGAAAGAATTCCTGCGGATCACCGGTCGTCGTTTGTGGGCGGCCCTGGCGGGCGAGCCGAAAGTTTTGGTGCTTTGTTACCCGAGCTCTGCGCTGGCGCTTCGATCCTGCCACCGTGCACGGCTATTTCGCCGCCACCCGAATAAACGAGGTGGGGCCGCGTTTTGGTTTCCATGAACGAAGAGTGCGTCAGCAATTCACCGTTCAATCCGATCCGGGCATACGACCAGGCGCGCGGAGCTGCGCAATGCAAGACATGCAATTGATTGGAGCGATCGATCTCCGCCTGCGGTTGTTCGAAAGAAATGGTGCGGCCTAACGAATAAGTGGCGTAAACTACTCCCGTGTCTTGATCCTGCACTCGCACGTACAAAGAAGTGTGGTCTGGAAAACGATTGGTCATTAACGAATAGGTGCGCACCTCGCCGGATGCGCCTGCGCCGTCTGGAACTCCGACGGTTTGCTGCCAGATCGGCCGCGCGTCCGTGACCTCGAAGACTCGGGTCCCGGAGTAGAAGAATTTTCCGAGATCGGCGAAGTAAATATTCGTGCGCACGTGATAGGCGCCGTATTCGTGGACGGGGTACAGCGGCGTGAGATCGATTTGACGGGTGACTCTCTGGCCGGCTTGAATTCTCAAAGGCGGCTCCCGATTTGCGCCACTGAGCGGCGGGATCGGCCGTTCCTCGCTGCCCGTGATCTCAAAGCCCAGCCAGGATTGGCCATTCGCGTCGTGAAGTTCAATATCGC
>QHQV01000315.1 GCA_003219945.1 Verrucomicrobiota bacterium
TGCAACCGAAGACGCCGAATTTGTAGAAGTCCAAAGTTCGGGAGAAGAAGCGACATTTACTGGTTCGCAACTCGATCAAATGCTCACCCTCGGCCGAAATGGTATTAGCGCTCTCATTGGCGCCCAACGCGCGGTTTTAGCGCGGATCATGGTGACGCCGCCGGAAAACCCGCTGTAGGGCGTCTGTGTCAGACGCCGGGTTGATCTTCTTGCATTGGCGTTTCAGTGAATATAGCCGGCGGCGCTGAGCGACATAGACGGGCGGCCCGAAAGTGGTGAGCGCGCTGGCGCGAGCGAATCGAACGCCCTACAATATTTGCCCAAATGAAACGGGCGCTGATCACCGGCATTACCGGCCAGGACGGAAGTTATTTGGCTGATCTGCTGCTGGAGAAAGGCTACGAAGTCCACGGGATCATCCGACGCGCCAGCACGTTCAACACTTCGCGCATTGACCATCTCTACGCCGATCCGCACGTGAACGGGGTCCGAATGTTTCTGCACTACGGCGACCTCAGCGATTCAGTCAATCTGGTGAAGCTTCTTTATAAATTGAAACCCGACGAGATTTATCATCTCGGCGCACAAAGCCACGTGCGCGTGAGCTTCGACATTCCGGAGTACACATCCGACGTCACAGGCGTCGGCACAATCCGCATCCTGGAAGCAATTCGAGAAGCTGGATTGCGTTCCCGTTTTCTTCAGGCGTCCAGCAGCGAAATGTTCGGCAAAGCGCAGGAGGTGCCACAAAATGAAAACACACCGTTCTGGCCGCGCAGTCCGTACGGTGTAGCCAAAGTTTTTTCGTATTGGGCAACTGTGAATTATCGGGAGAGCTACGGTCTCTGCGCCTGCAACAGCATCATGTTTAACCATGAAAGCCCGCGGCGCGGCGAAACTTTCGTCAGCCGTAAGATTTCGCGTGCAGTTGCTGCCATCAAGCAGGGCATGCAAAAGGAATTGTTCCTTGGCAATCTCGATGCAAAACGCGATTGGGGATACGCGCCGGAGTACGTCGAAGGGATGTGGCGAATTGTGCAACTCGGAGAGGGCGACGACTTCGTGCTGGCTACTGGCGAAACGCACACCGTGCGCCAGTTCGTCGAGGCGGCCTTCGCGTACGCCGATCTGGATTGGAAGCAATTCGTGAAACACGATCCGCGGTATGAGCGCCCGGCCGAGGTCGACCTCCTGCTCGGTGATGCGTCAAAAGCAAAAAAGATTCTCGGTTGGGAACCGAAAGTGCGCTTCCACGAGCTGGTTGGCATCATGGTCGATGCGGACATCGATTTGCTCTCGCACAACACAGCCCGAAAACATCTCGGCAAATTGCCGTGAGTGATGAAGTCTGATTAACCGATGCGTCAGGTTGAAGCTGCGGTGTTAATGAGATTGCCAAGCGCGGCAGCCTACCGCATCACAAACGGCGCCGTGTTTTCCGGCCCCATTGAATGAGCGGAAACCAAGCCGGGAACTGCGCTAACGAGCGGCGTGTCCACGATCGTTACTGCTGCGCCGATTCCTACGATGTTGTACAATTGGGCGACGTCGCTGGAACGCATCCGGATGCAGCCATAACTTGCGGGTGAACCGATTCTCCATTCCTCCGGCGTGCCGTGAATGTAAATGTCCCGAGCAAATGCGTTCGCATTTTGCGATTCGAGTCCACGCAACCACAGAATCCGTGTCACGATGGGGTCGCGACCAAGCGAGTTGGCCAGGACAATTTCGCCAGTCCGCCGCCGGTCTTTGAATACCGCGCCCGGTGGCGCGTTGTCACCGATTTTTTCCGCAATCTGCAGTTGTCCCAGCGGCGTAAATCTGCTGCCAGGGCGATCGCCAAGACCAAATTTGGACGTGGAGACTGGATAGGTGGCCAATAGGGTGCCGCGATCCAGAAGGGCTAACTTTTGATCCCGTGTGCTGACGACGATTTTATGCTGGGTATCCGGCGCTGCGCAGGATGCGAGGAATAGAGCAACAAGTAGAAGGTAATTGCGTAGTCTCATGCGCGATTAAACCTAAAGAACTGCTCTGCGGTTTCGGTTGTTGCTTTAGCAATTTCTTCCAGCGAAACTCCCCGACCTGCAGCGATCGTTTCGGCAACGATGCGCGTATGCGCAGGTTCGCAGCGCTTTCCGCGAAAAGGCGCGGGCGCCAAAAACGGGCAATCGGTTTCGACCATAAATTTCCAGAGCGGGATTTCTGCCGCGACCTGTCGCACGGCTGCGCCGTTTTTGAAAGTGACGATTCCCGTGAATGAAACCAGATGGTCGAGATCGAGAACTTCATTGGCCTGATCGAACGAGCCGCCGAAGCAATGAAAAACACCGCGCGCCTTGTCCGTGTAAGGGCGCAGGACTTCCATCGTGTCCTCCCACGCGTCGCGTTGATGAACCACAACATTGAGTCCGAGTTCAACCGCTAAATCGAGTTGCTGCTGGAACAAACTCGCCTGTTTCGATTTGTACGCGCCGTCGCGAATTTGCGCTTCGATTTCTTCATCGGTCTCGCTTCGCAATGCGGTCATAACCTGCACCTGCTTTTCCTTGGCCACTTTCTCACTCGGCAAACGGTGATAATCCAGGCCGGTTTCGCCAATCGCCACGACGCGCGGATTTTGCGCGAGCTCGCGCAGAGGAGTAATCACATCATCCTCCGCCTCCTCTACGTGGCTGGGATGAACGCCAATCGCCGCGTAAACAGACGGATATTTTTCCGCGAGCTGGATCGCACGCCGGCTGCTCTCGATTGATGTGCCGATGGTGATGACGCGTTTCACGTCAGCCTCCTCAGCACGACTGAGCACGTCCTCGAGATCATTTGCGAAATCCGGAAAGTCGAGATGTGCGTGCGTGTCGATTAGCATGTTTGTCATCCTGAGCGTAGCGAAGCGGAGTCGAAGGATCCGGTGGAGTTAGCTTTTTTCATCACGAGATGTTTCGACTTCGCTCGACATGACAGAGAGTCCAACTGGCCTTTAGTGTCGATCAGCATCGGAGCATTCTAGGGGGTTTCCTTGAAACGCCAAATTCCGCTGGCTGAGAGTCCAAATCGAAGCGACACAAGTTGATGCAAAAAATTACTCCGTTCTTGTGGTTTGATGATCAGGCCGAGGAGGCCGTGAACTTTTACACGGCGCTCTTCAAAAATTCGAAGATCGGCAGAATCTTCCGCTACAACGAGGAAGCAGCGGAAAAAACCGGTCGTCCCGTCGGATCGGTGCTGACAATTGAATTCGAAATCGAAGGTCAGAAGTTCGTCGCTCTTAACGGCGGACCGCTTTTCAAATTCAATGAATCCGTCTCCTTCGTCATAAATTGTGAAACGCAGGAGGAAGTGGATTATTTCTGGGGGAAACTCACCGCAGATGGTGGCGAGGAATCCGCGTGCGGCTGGCTCAGCGACAAATTTGGTCTTTCCTGGCAAGTCACCCCAACTGTGTTGATCGATATGTTGCATGACAACGATCAGGAGAAATCCGGACGCGTGATGCAAGCTATGCTTCAAATGAAGAAGATCGATATAAAGGCGCTGAAAGACGCTTGTGAGCGGTGACTGGATGCTAGCACCAGGTCGATTAGACGAGTAACCATACGAAAAGACGCCGCGTATTAGAACTTTCGCTTCCATTCGCGTCGTTCGTGTGTTTCGTGACTGAAATTCACATATGAGCAGTATTCGCGTTTTAGTCGGAACAAGAAAGGGCGCGTTCATCCTTACGTCGGATGGCGCGCGCAAACGATGGAAGGTCAGCGGCCCGCATTTCGCGGGCTGGGAAATTTATCATATGAAAGGGTCGTCTGTTGATCCCGACCGGATTTACGCGTCGCAGACGAGCGCCTGGTTCGGGCAAATTATTCAGCGTTCCGACGATGGCGGCAAAACGTGGAATCCGCCCGGCACAAAGCCGGAGGAGTTGATGACGCCGGAAGGGATGCCGAAGGGCGAAAGTAACATGTTCGTTTACGATGCTTCGCCTGAAACGGGGAAACCGCTCATGACCCACCAGTGGTACGACGGCACGCAGCGTCCTTGGGAATTCAAGCGCGTCTGGCATTTGGAACCATCGCTGCACGATCCGGATCACGTTTACGCGGGCGTAGAAGATGCTGCGTTATTCCAATCAAAAGACGGCGGAAAATCGTGGCATGAACTCGCGGGACTGCGTGGGAACGACACCGGTCCGAAATGGCAGCCGGGCGCGGGCGGCATGTGTTTGCACACCATTCTTCTCGATCCGAATAATCCGGAGCGAATTTCCATCGCAATCTCGGCTGCCGGTGCATTTCGCACCGATGACGGCGGGAAAACCTGGAAACCGATCAATCGCGGACTGCACTCGCAATACATTCCGGACCCCAACGCGGAAGTCGGTCACTGCGTGCATCGGATCGCCATGCATCCGTCGCGCACGGACACGTTGTTCATGCAAAAGCACTGGGATGTAATGCGCAGCCATGACGCGGGCGATTCGTGGCATGAGGTCAGCGGCAATTTGCCGAGCGATTTCGGATTTCCGATCGACGTCCATGCACATGAGCCGGAAACGATTTACGTCCTACCGATCAAAAGTGATTCGGAGCATTACCCGCCCAGCGGCAGATTGCGCGTGTATCGCAGCCGGACAGGTGGCAACGATTGGGAAGGCCTAACGAAAGGTCTGCCGCAACGGAATTGCTACGTGAACGTGTTACGCGACGCGATGTCGGTCGATTCGCTCGATCCTTGCGGCGTTTATTTCGGAACAACCGGCGGCCAGGTCTACGCCTCGGCGGATGCCGGCGATAAATGGAAACCGATCGTGCGCGATCTGCCTGCAGTGCTGTCGGTAGAAGCGCAAACATTATCATGATTCGCGTTATTCTTCCGCCTAATCTGCGCACGTTGGCGCACGTCGACGGAGAAGTAGGACTTGAGCTCAACGGAACACTGACTCAACGCTCGCTGCTGGACGCGGTTGAAGCGAAACATCCGATGCTTCGCGGAACGATGCGTGATCATGTGACGCAGGTTCGCCGCCCAATGGTCCGTTTTTTTGCGTGCGGCGAAGATTTATCTCATGGATCGCCCGATGCGCCGCTGCCTGACGCGATTGCGAACGGGGCGGAGCCATTCATGATCATCGGTGCAATTGCCGGTGGGTAGATAACCGCGGTGATTTTGCAGGGCAGGTCCTGTTCGATGCGCCCCGAGGATCGCAGCGCTTAATTGCGCGGCTCACGCCCAACCGATATGCTCCCGCGCATGTCTGCAAAAGCGGATGCAATTCAGCACGCGAAAAACACGCAGCAATTTGGGAGTGCGATCCGCGCTGAATTTCCGCTACTCGTCGGCTTGGGAACGATCGCGATTCTTCTCGTTGTCGGAAGCGACTTGAACGAACTCACTACGCGTGCACTCCCCCTGCTCGGTGTCTTTGTCTGGCTTTTTGCCGTAATCCTCTGGTCGGCCATGTGCGTAGTGCGGCATGCCGATTGTCTTGCGATCAAACTTGGCGAGCCCTATGGAACTTTGATCCTCACGCTCTCCGCGATCAGCGTCGAAGTCGTAATGATTTCCACGGCTATGTTACACGGCGCAAACAATCCGACGCTCGGACGCGACGCAATCTTCGCCGTGATTATGATCGCGCTCAACGGCCTTGTGGGTCTGTCTTTGATGCTTGGCGGGTTGCGATATCGCGAACAGCATTACAACATCCAGGGTGTAAATGCCTACCTCAACGTGATCATGGCCCTGGGTGTGCTCGGTCTGGTGTTGCCAAATTTCACTACTTCGACCAGCGGCCCAACCTTCTCCACCGAACAAGAAATCTTTTTCGCGTCGGTGTCGCTGTTGCTTTACGCGATTTTTCTGCTCATCCAGACGCTGCGTCACCGGGGCTACTTCCTTGATGTAAAAGAAATCGCGACCCAGCATTCGCCACGTCATTTGGCTCGCGTGCGGTCGACGGGTTTTCATGCGCTGATGCTGCTTTTGTACCTGGTTACGGTTATTTTCCTTGCAGAGAAATTCGCCATTCCCTTGGACAACAGCATCGAGCAATTTCACATGCCACAGGCATTTGGCGGCGCGATAATCGCTGCACTGGTGCTTTCTCCGGAAGGACTGGGCGGGATCACCGCTAGTCTGCATAACCAGTTACAGCGTTCGATAAACATTTTGTTCGGCTCAGTACTCGCCACGATCGGGCTGACGATTCCGGCAGTGCTAATGATCGGATTGCTGACGAAACGTTCGGTGTCCCTCGGTGTACAGGGTGGCAACCTACCTCTGCTGCTCTTAACCCTAGCTGTGAGCGTGGTTACGTTCACGAGCCGGAAAACCAACATTTTGCAAGGGTGTATTCATTTGCTGCTCTTCGCCGTTTTCGTGCTTCTGATTTTTGCGCCCTAACAAACGCGCCGTTCCCGGAGCGGACCCGCGCCGATGCTTACGCCGGTCTGTGCATCACGACAGCGTCGGGCCGTTGTTCAATGACCTTGAATCCGAATCGCTCGTAGAGACGCAACACCGGTTTGCCAGCCACGAAACTCACCGAGATCGTCGAGTGATCGGGATTTGCGCGGACCAATTGCGTTAACAGAGCCGTGCCGATGCCATACCTGCGGTGCTCCGGTTTCACCGCTAGCGCAAGCTCCGGCGACGCGTCAGATTTGTCGGTTGGGCGTCGGAGCCAGGCTGCGCCTAACAAAGCCCGATTTTTTTTGTCATGCGCAACAAATCCAGTATCGCCGGCGCGACCCCAACCTTCCACGTAACGGGAAATCTCTGGGCGGCGTACGACATCGCGAGACGGTGGTTCGCTTTTTCCAGAGGAAGAAAAGCCGTAATACAATATCTCCCAAAGAATGGGTTCATCCTGACATGTAAGCTGGCGAATCTCGTAGTCCATCAGAGCTGAAAAGCGGATTTACTATAACCAGTGCGCGCAAACACGAAACTACAGAACGCTCACGAGTTTTGCCCCAACGAACCCTGTCCGCTATAACTCGCGGCGAGTGAACATGATGTGACGCGACTATTCCTCGCGCCACAATCTCAAAAATCAGAGTTGACGTGCATAGACTCCATGCTAGTGTGATTGTCCCGCGCGAAGCGGGACTCCTTCACTTTGGAGTGCGTTCTACGTACATTTTGGGACTGCAAATTGGCTCAATTTTGTCCCGCTTAAACCGCCGTAGCTTTAGCAAAAGCGGTCCATAGCGATCAAGATTGAGTTTTTTTGTCTCCTCGAATGTACAGAACGGCTGGTTCTTTGACATCTACATACAGAGTAGTAAGAAAATACAACTTTAAGAGCTGAGTCTGAAATCAAGTCGTTGCCGCAAGGCGGCGAGAGAGTTTCAGTTATCAAAGAATCTCGGTCGAAAGACCGTACAGATTGATCAAGCTACAAAGAGCGCATCATGGATGCCTTGGTGCCAATAGGCGATGAAGGACGTGGTAAGCTGCGTTAAGCTACGGTGAGCGGCAAACACGCTTTGACCCGTAGATTTCCGAATGGGGTAACCTGAGCAGGGTAATACTTGCTCGAGTTCCTGTGAATCCATAGCAGGAACATCGCGACACCCGGCGAAGTGAAACATCTCAGTAACCGGAGGAAAAGAAATCGAAAGAGATTCCGTCAGTAGTGGCGAGCGAAAGCGGAACAGGCTAAACCGGTCGATTTATCGATCGGGGTTGTAGGAGCCCGACGTGGTAGTGCAAAGGTTAGGTGAAGCTTCTGGAAAGCTGCGCCATAGAGGGTGAAAGACCCGTAACCGAAAACCCGAGCACGCCTAGGGATTTCCTGAGTAATACGATGCACGTGAAACTTCGTATGAACCTGCGCCGACCACGGCGTAAGCCTAAATACTCATTGGCGACCGATAGTGAACAAGTACCGCGAGGGAAAGGTGAAAAGAACCGCTGCGAGCGGAGTGAAATAGTACCTGAAATGATGTGCTTACAAGGTGTCAAAGCTGGCGCAAGCTGGTGATGGCGTGCCTTTTGCTTAATGAGTCTGCGAGTTACTATCAGTGGCAAGCCTAAGGCGTTTTGCGCTGGAGGCGAAGCGAAAGCGAGTCCGAAATGGGCGATCTTAGTCGCTGGTAGTAGACCCGAAGCGGAGGTGATCTACCCATGAGCAGGATGAAAGTTGCTTAACCGCAACTGAAGGTCCGAACCCGTGAAGGTTGAAAACTTCTGGGATGACTTGTGGGTAGGAGCGAAAGACTAATCAAACCCCG
>QHQV01000473.1 GCA_003219945.1 Verrucomicrobiota bacterium
ATTTCGCGCCGCACTTTTCCGTCAAACACATGTTGAAAGACATGCAGATCGCCGGCCAAATCGCTTTGTCGCATTATCTGGACCTCGGAGTCACTGCTGCGGCCCCCAATCAGTTGTTCGAGCAACTGCAGTGTGGCCACGGCGACGATGATTATTCCGCTGTGCTGCGCAAGTATTTCCATGAGCCAAGTCCGGGATATTCCGAAGAATCAGAAATCCAGGAACCGCTCGAACAATCCAACGCCGAAGAATGGATTACTGCTTCAGCGGAGGCGGAAACGCAAAACGTCGAAGCTCAAGAAGAAGACCTGGTTGCGTCCCCGGAGCCTGTGCTCAGCTTCAGCGGAACGATGAACGCAACCGCTCCTGCTGCGACGCCGTTGCGGCGTGGATTCCTCAAACAGCTGCTAAGTCGTTTTTCATCCGGAGAGGAATGACGCAACGCTCAGAGACGGAGCGAGCCTTGTTTCTCGATCTCTCCGCGCGCGCAAAGCTTCGCGTGGCTGGGGCCGACCGGTTCCGATTTCTCAACGGGCAAATCACAAATGATTTGCAAAAGGCGAGCGAAACGGCCGCGATTGAAGCCTGCGTGCTCAATGCAAAAGGCAAGCTGAACGCGCACATCTTTATCGCCGCGCTCGGGGAAAGCTTGCTGATCGACGCTGAGCCGGAGCTTCGCGAAACGCTTCGCGTACGCTTGGACCGCTACGTCATTGCCGACGACGTTCAGATTGAGGATGTCACGGACGAATTCTCGCTCTTTCACGTTTTGACGGAAGAGCCGCCGGCACCCGACTCTGGCCGGATCGTCTCGGCGCGTCGTTTTGCGCGGAGGGGTTGGGACATCTGGAGCGATCCAGCACGCCACGATGCTCTTCGGGCTGATTTGTCTTCAGAATTTGCGTTTGTCGATTCTGCAGCCGCCGATGTGATGCGAATCGAACAAGGGCTGCCGCGCTGGGGGCGTGAACTTACAGAGGAGATTATCCCGATTGAAGCAAATCTGGAACAACGCACGATCGATTACCAAAAGGGTTGTTACATCGGCCAGGAAGTGATCTCCCGAATCAAAATGTCCGGACAAACCAACAAACGATTGTGCGGATTGATTTCGCTGAACAACACGCCGCTCCAGCCCGGGATGAAACTCGTCGCGCCTTCAGGATCTGGAAAAGAAGCCGGCTGGCTCACGAGCGTTACGCGCAGCCAACGACTTGGAAAAGAAATCGCGCTCGGATACGTGAAACGCGGCTTCAACAATTCTGCCACGAATTTGAATGCGCTCTCGCCGGAAGCGGCAATTCCGGTCGAAGTTGTTTCGCTTCCGTTTCTCTGAAGAATTTCGCGGCTTTCAGAATTTCGTTCGCGATCTCAACGTGTTGGGAACGGTTAAATTGGAAAAAGAAATTTTGTTTTGCCCTTCGGCTTTGCATTTATAGAATCCTCGTTGCTCTCCAGGCACGATTAACCTTAACCATTTTGCAGCGTCTGAACGAAGCGTATCCTGACCACAGTTTTCATTCATTCGTAGTTTGCCACGGGACGAATCCGCCGCGGCGGACTGGGCGGCTGCACAGCGTCGGCGTGAAGGCCATTTAGCACCATGGCCAATTTCTTTCCACGCTGGACGAACTGGATACCCCTCAAGGTGATCGTCTGCGTGATTGTGATCGGTTGTGGGTTAACCGCGGCAACCTGGTATTACGCCACGCCGAAGTACACAAAGGTCGGCTACCAGCCGATCCAACCGGTGCCGTTTCCGCACGATATTCACGTGACGCAACTGGGGATGGATTGCAGATATTGTCACAGCTTCGTGGAAGTGGC
Source organism: Verrucomicrobiota bacterium (assembly GCA_003219945.1). Classification (GTDB taxonomy): domain Bacteria; phylum Verrucomicrobiota; class Verrucomicrobiia; order Chthoniobacterales; family UBA10450; genus Udaeobacter. The sequence goes on from QHQV01000473.1 coordinate 1,828, forward strand.
CGCGCAATCGAATGTGCCCAACACTGCGACTTGCATGAACTGCCACACCCAAGTGGCAAAAGACAATCCCAAGCTGCAGCCGGTCCAGGAGAGCTGGAAAAGCGGTGAGCCAGTGGAATGGGTGTGGCTCTATCGCACGGTTGATTACGTTTATTACAACCACTCAGCGCACGTGAACCGGGGCATCAGCTGCTTCACTTGCCACGGCCCGGTCAATCACATGTCGGTGGTGCACATCGCCCAACCCCACAGCATGGCGTGGTGCCTGGATTGTCATCGGCACCCAGAGAATTATCTGCGGCCGGATGATCAGGTTTTCAATCTCGATTGGAAACCGGAGGACGTTAAGCCGGCGGAGTTTGTCGCGAAGTACGGTCAGCCAGGCGATACGCGTGAAGATTTTGCGAAGAAGAAGCAGCTCACCCAAGCGGAGATCGGCCAGACGTTGAAACAGCGCTGGAAGATCACTCCGCCAACAAATTGCCAGGGGTGCCACCGATGATCACCAGGCGAAGCCTATGAAACGCGTTTTTCATCATCCGCCCGAGCCATCCAACGGCACAAAGTATTGGCGCAGTATCGGCGAGCTGAAAGATACGCCCGAATTTCGTCAATGGTTGGAACGCGAATTTCCCGAAGACGCGGCGGAACTGAACGGCGACGAATGGTCGCGGCGCGATTTCGTGAAAATGATGGGCGCTTCCATGGCTCTCGCAGGGGTTGGCCTAACGAGTTGTCGTCGTCCCGAATTGCATCTCGTCCCTTTCACGAAAAATGTGGAATGGACGATCCCCGGCAAATTCCTTTACTACGCGACAGCGGCGCGGCGGTGGCATCCCGCTGATTGCCACGACGGTTGATGGCCGGCCGATCAAGCTTGAAGGCAATCCGCTGCACCCGGGAAGCGGCGGCACCACGGACACGTTTGTCCAGGCGTCAATTCTCGATCTGTACGATCCGACCCGCTCGAAACGTTTTGTCCAGAAAGGGAAGGCGAGTTCGCGGGAAGAATTTGAGAAGTTCCTTGGAGAATTTGGCAAAACCATCCTGAATGATCAGGGAAGTGGACTTGCGTTTCTGGTCGAGGAGACGAATTCGCCGACGCGAGAACGCCTTCGCACAGAATTAGAGAAAAAATTCCCCGGAATGCGTTGGTGCGTTTACGAGCCGCGCCTTGATGAGGAAGCAAACGTGGCAATGCAAACGGCTTTTGGCCCCAATGCGCGGATGTTGCCGAAATTAGATCGCGCCGACGTGATTCTTGCGTTGGAC
>QHQV01000474.1 GCA_003219945.1 Verrucomicrobiota bacterium
CGCTGATTTAATGGCAAAACCGGGAGCGAGCGTGGTGCTGGCCGGCCCGACACAGCCGCTGGCTGTGCAAATGCTGGTTTATGCAATCAATGCTGCGCTGAAAAATGTCGGCCAAACGCTCACCGTGCGTCAGGTGCGGCGAAACCCGAAGACGATCGACATCGCTCAGCTCGCAACCGAGATAAACGAAGGTCGCGTCAAACAGCTGTTCATTTTCGGCGGCGACCCTGTCTATAACGCGCCGCGCGGGTTGGTCGAAGATCCGCAAACAAAAGTGCCGCTCGATTGGGGCGACCTGCAAAAGAAAGTCCCAA
>QHQV01000475.1 GCA_003219945.1 Verrucomicrobiota bacterium
CCGATGCCAACGAAGGTGACAATTGCCCAGCAGGTAAAATAGAAATGTTCCGGATGCAGACTGGGCGCAATCGTCCACCACACATCGGCGATATGCGCGATCAATACGCATCCTGCGACAATGGCCAGCGTCTGTGCCCGCCTTTTGATAGGTCGCATCAGCAGCAAAAAGAATGGGATGAAGAAGTTGAAGAGAAACAGGAAGACGCAAACCCACCGCCAGCCGCCGGCAATGCGATTGAGGTACCAGGAAATTTCGTGCGGTAAATTTCCAGACCAGGTAATGAGCAGCTGGCCGAATTCGAGATAGGCCCACATCATTGTGAATGCGAGAAGGAGGTTCCCGATCTTGTGAAGGGTGTCCTCTGTCGAGATAATCGGTCCCAGTTGTCGGGAACGCGTCGCGCTCGAAACGAGCAAAATCACGAATGCCAGCGCGCTCAGGACCTGCCCGATGCAGATCATAAGGGCGAACATGGTCGAATACCAATCCTTCTCGAGAGACATCAGCCAATCGACCGAGGCAAAAGTTATCGTCACCGGGTAGATGACCAATCCGGGACCACTAAGCGTTCGTAACTTGCGGGTCGGCTCCACTGAGACACTGACGTCCTGTGCGGCTGACCATTTCAAAAGGAACCGTGCCATCACGATCCAGACAGCAAAAACGACGATTGTGCGGATGACGTAGCCTGGCGTGTTCAGGTAATAGAGCCTGCTGTGCAGAATTTCGTCCGTCGCGACGACGGAGATATTTTTCCACGGATAAAGATGCGGCAGCCCGAAAAACACCGGCAAAAATAAAACCGCCAGAAACGGCAAATTACCCACCGCGGATTCCAAAAATCGCCGGACGCTGTAGCCCCAGTAACCACCCGTCAGATGATGAATCATCAGCAATCCGAGCGCGCCGAGCGACAATCCGAGAAAAAAGAAGTGAGCGAAGAGATAGCCGAGGAAAAAGTCACCGGGTGCAAAAATCCAACCGGCGATGCATCCGGCCAGCCCGAGGAGGCCCACGCTTGCGGAAATCAGTTTTGCGCGGTCAGCCAATCCGTTAACAATGGAGATCATTGCTCGTTCCCGAGTTTCTGCTGCTCGGCGGGAGTGAGCTCCGACGCCTTCATGTTATGACTGAGCTGCAGAGCACGGATGTACGCAGCGATTGCCCAGCGGTCCTCAGGGTCAACGCGCGTTGCGTAGGAGTACATGACGCCATAGCCATTCGTGATTACATCGAAGAAATGTCCGATGGGCGCATTGCGCAGACGCGGAACATGGTAGGAGGGCGGTTGAGGGAAGCCGCGTTGCACCACCATGCCGTTTCCGCTGCCGGTTCGGTCATGGCATTCGGCACACATGACATCGAAACGTTCGCGGCCCCGGGCCAGCAGCTCTGGCGTCAACTTTACCGGCAGCTGCGTAATATAAGTTCCATTCGTTAGGCCAGTGTCGAACGCAGTATTCTCGCGGGCGCCACCGCGCTCGACTGTGTGCGGCGGAATCGGCCGTGCATTCGCTTGGTTCGAGAAAAAGTCGCTTTCAGAAAGCGGCTTTGCCTTTGGTTGGTTCGCCATGTCAGGCCGGCAACCGAGGACCATGACGCAGAAGATCGAGACAAAAACATACAAGGTGCGGCCATAATTCCGGGGAGCGCACGCGCCTCGCGTGCCCTTTTCGGCACCCTCGCCGAAAAGCTTTGGACATGAGCGCGCAACGAAGATGCGCTTGGCGAGGGCGCCAAGCGCTGCACGCGAGGGCGCGTGCGCTCCCCAGATGACCACGTGCGCGCACTTTCTCATTCCGGCACCTCCTTGATCGAAAGCGGATCGAGGCCCTGCAAAAAGACGCGCGTTTCGTTGGGGTGAAATTTTGGGTCTTTTGCTTCGATGCAGAGAAAGAACCGGTCTTGTGACGCGCGGTCGAATTCGGGAATGTGAAAGAGCGGGTGGTAGGGACGCGGCAGACCGTTCAGTGCCAGCGACCCAAAGAAAGCGGTAAGTCCTGCGCACAACACGATTAATTCAAATGTGATTGGAATAAATGCGGGCCAGCTGTGAATTGGCCGCCCGCCAATGTTGATCGGGTAACTGATCGCGTTTGCATACCACTCCATGAAGTACGCGCCAACGCCACCGACGATGCCGCCGATTAATACCAGCAACGGAAGCCTGTTTTTTTTGCCGAGCGCCTCAGCCAATCCTTCAACA
>QHQV01000476.1 GCA_003219945.1 Verrucomicrobiota bacterium
TCCGACAGCAGCGCGCAGTGCCGCGAGTCGTTGCGAGAACGTCTTTGGCTGCAGATAAAAGAAGGCCGTGTAGTAGGAGGGCCGACGGGAAATAGCTGTGCGATACGTCTCGTCCCTGTCTAGCCTGTTGTCTGGATTTGACGCACGGCGATCGGCACGATCGAGCAACGCCTGCAAGTCCGCCGCATCTGTTGCCACGAAAAACCATGGAGGATCATAGGCGGTGGCAATACCGAATGAACCCGTTTTGGTCGCCTCGATTTCGTGGCCCTGATATTGTACTTTCTCGAGCTTGAGGCTTGAATTTTGACCCATTAACATCAAGCGCCATTTGCCAGTGATTCGTTCCGCTTCTTCCTGGCTGCCGCGAAAACGAAAGCCGCCTACAATTTTTGGATTGTTATTCTCGATAGAGGTCAGCGCGACGAAGGCGTTCTTGGGTGCGAGCTGTTCGATTTCCAGTAGCGTTTGAGATGCCGCATCCGTTTTTGGTGCGTTGCCTAGCGGCTTGCGCAAAAAATCCTGCACTGCACGCTCCCGGTACAGCTGATAAATGTCGCAGCGCTGCCATTCATCGCGAGCGTGGTTAAAGTCCGGGATTTGCGCCACGAAAATCGTTTCGCGCGGCAGAAGCGCGGCCACGGGAGCGCTTGAGAGTCGTTGCGAAAATTGCCAGTAGTACCAACCGGCAAATGCAGCGACGGCCAGTGCGATTAAAATGAACAAAATTCGCCTCATAGCGATTTCTGCCTCATAAACGTGGATGCTGGATACTCGATGGTCGATGGGCGTTCAACACAAATCCCGGCTTCAAAATCCGGCGATCAGCATCCTTTCAGCCGCTACGCTCGCGGATGAAATTGGCGATGCACAGCCTTCAGCCGTTGCTGATCGACATGGGTGTAGACCTGTGTCGTCGATATGTCCGCGTGACCCAGCATCTCCTGGATGATTCGCAGATCCGCGCCGTTGCTGAGCAGATGCGTGGCGAAGCTGTGCCGCAGAAGATGAGGATAGACGTTCTTTTCCAGTCCGGCGCGCTGCGCGTGCTTTTTAACGATCTGCCAGATCCGCGCTGTGGTTAATTTCGTCCCTCGTTCGGAGAGAAAAATTTCGCTGCTAGTACGCGGCTTCACGAGTTTTGGCCGCTCGGCAGAGAGATATGCTGCCAAGGCTTCGCATGCTTTTCGACCGACGGGTACTAGCCGCGTCTTATTTCCTTTGCCGGTCACGCGCACCACGCGCTCTTCGCAATTGAAATTCTCCAGTCGCGCATTTGCCAGCTCTGAAATTCGCAGCCCGCTTGCGTAAAGCAGCTCGATCATCGCCCGGTCGCGTAAACCGTGAACGGCTTTGGTATCGATTTTTTCGAGGAACTGCTCCACTTGCAATTCGTTCAACGTTTCCGGGAGATAGCGCTCTATCCGAGGCAGCGCCAATGCTTCGGTCGGATCACGGTGTATAAGTCCCTTGGCGGCGAGAAACCGAAAGAAAATTTTGAGTGCAACCACAACCAGCTTGATTGAAGAGGCCGAGAGGCCGGCGCGTTTGCGCTCGGCAAGATACTCACTCATCATCGGCAAAGTCATGCTGCGCGGGTGAGTGATTTTTTTCTTCACACTGCACCATTGCGCGAATTCGCTCAGCGATCTGTGCGTGGAAAGCTGATAGTTTTCGGAAAGACCCCGCTCGACTGCAAGAAAACGGATGAACGCGTCGATAGAATCTTCCATCAAGGCAATGCTAAATGAGCAGTGTATAGTGACCAGTGGAAATTTGTGCCACCGGTTCGCTCACGCTGTATCGCCGCCCAACCGCGAAGTTATTGACAAGCGAACATTGAATGCTGGATGTTTCGTACGATGAGCTTGGATCTCAACACCATTCTGAACGATTGGCCCTACGAGAGCGGCACCGTGAAAGTGCGCAAAATCACCGGGCTCGACGGTCGCGAAAAATTGCAGCTGCGCGTGGACCTCGGCGTTTTGCAAATGGAAATCACCGGGCGACCTGACGGCCGACGTCCGCACAATTGCGAATCGCTCCTGGAATACCACCGGAGACGCGCGACCCGCGCCGAACAGAAAGGCGAGGCTTACGAGCTTAACCCCGAGCAATGCGCGGAGCTGCAACAGGAGGGAATCCAATATTATCACTGAGCCTGTTTCAGATTAACGATTTCGAAGGCGTGGTGCGCGATACGCAGCGGAATCTCGATCTTTTTACTTTCGTCAACGAGCACACGGATCGCGAGGATTTCTCGTGGGGCCTGCAACAGTTTCGGCCTTACGTGCTCATGATGAATACGCGCGCCAAGGCCTCCATCTCTCTTGCTCAAGGAAAATTCGCGGACGCCATCGTGGAAATTGAGCGCGGTCGCGAAGCGATTGTAGATTTTTTGCAACAGTCAAACTTTCCGGAACTCGTGTCTAAAAGCGCGGAAATCGCGTTTCTCGATGAATGGCTTGAGGAAGTAAGAGCGAAACGCCCGCTTTCGAAGCTGGAGATCATGCAGCGCGAAATGGAAACGGCGATCGCGAAGGAACTTTACGAGCGGGCTGCCGAGTTACGCGACGCAATCAAACTGCTCAAGACGCAAAAGCAGGTGTAGCGGTTCACTCGAACCAGCCGCCGCATTCAACGAAGCGTTTACCGATTCGTTAGGCCCAACGGTCGAAACGATGACGCGACCCACTGCGATCCCGAGCAGCAAAATTGGGATTGCTAGGGTAACGCCGTTTAACACCAATCCGGCCACGGCGAATTTACCCGCTGGTGTGGGCAGGCGGGTCGCGCTAACACCGGTCAGCAGGCCGGGCATTGCCAGCGCAAAAATGATCAACGCAAAAAATGGCAAAGCCAAAACGATCTCGCTACCGCCTTTATCGAATGGAGGAATTTCCAGTAGCGACAAACAGACGAAAACTTCAATGCCGAGAGCAAGGCCTAACGAGAAGTACGTCAAAGGATGTGTTCGCGATTATCCGACCGAAGCCGGATCGTCTTTACCTGTAGATCGTGCCGGGCTCGAACAAAACGTACCGTTTTGCTCTTCGCACGCATGAGAATTGAGTGGGTGATTGCCGTCACGCCGCCGCGCGCTCGCACACCTTGAAGAAGCGCGCTGTCGCTGATCCCGGTCGCGCAAAAAATGATGTTCTGGCCATTCGCCAGATCATCCGCCGCATATACGCGGTCGAGATCTTGTTCATAGCCGTCTGCGACCAGGG
>QHQV01000477.1 GCA_003219945.1 Verrucomicrobiota bacterium
GTAGTTAACGACGACGGATGCGCCTTCCGACGCAAACTCTTTCGCGATGCCTGCGCCGATTCCTTTCGACGCTCCTGTCACTACTGCAACTTTTCCGTTTAGTTTTCCATTCTTCATTTGTGTTCCTTTCTTTCGTTTGTTTTACCAGGGAAGTGGTTGGCCAAGATGGAAGAACCCGCCGCTCGGGCCGTCGTCGGCAAGTGTGGCAAGTTGCGCGCTGGTCTTTCCACCCTCGCTAACTTCCATCGTCGCGTTTGGGCCGCCCATCTCAGTCTTTACCCAGCCGGGATGCGCGGAGTTCACTTTGATTTGGGTGTCACGCAGCTCATGGGCTAGATGCACGGTGAACGCGTTGAGTGCCGTTTTTGAGGCGTCGTAGGCAAAGACCTTGGACGCATAAATTGGTGAAGCTGGGTCAGCGTGAAGTGTGAGTGATCCAAGAATACTGGAAACATTTACGATTCGACCGGCAGGTGCTTCACGAATGAGCGGCAACAGTTTCTGAGTTAAAGCGACGGTCGCAAAGAAATTGGTTTCGAAAGTTTCGCGCAGGATTTCCGGCGACACGGCGCTGGTCAATTTGGGCACCGAACTGCGCGACGAAGTGTCGCTTTCCTTCCAAACGCCGGCGTTGTTAACCAGAATATCCAGTCGTCCGTATTTTTTTGCGAAGTAATCGTAAGCCTTCTGATGATCCTGAGGCTTGGTAACGTCAAAACCCAGACTTTCTGCGGTAATCCCTTCGTCGCCAAGTTTCGCGGCCGCAGCTTCGCCGTTTTTCGAATCACGTGACCCGAGAACTACAAGGATATCTTGCTTGCCGAGCTCGCGCGCCGTCTCCAAGCCGAGACCACGATTGCCGCCAGTAATGAACGCGACTTGTCCATTAAGTTTTCCATCTTTCATTATGTTCCTTTCATTCCTAACTTGTTCTGCTGCTCTAGAAATCCCACTCTAAAACCGGTCTTAAGGACTCGGCGATTACTGTCTTGTTGCGCCGGTCGTCGTCTGGACGAACAACGGTAGTGTCAATGGGGCCGACGAAATGCCCCTGGGCAATGGTTTCTCCCCTGCACAAAGCGAAATGAGGAACTTTCTTCGGCACAACAAGGTAAGACCCTGCCCGGAACTCCTGCGCCGCAGCAAGGTCATATCTTTCGCCCAGACCCATCACCCATGTGCCGGAGACGACGATTATATTTTCGTCAAATGAATGCCAATGCGGTGGGACTTTCAAGCCGTCTCGATGTTTGATACGAATAACATGCGGGGACCTTCCGTCATTAGGATCCCCAGAAAGGATAGCAATCTCGGCCCCCTCAAATAACGGTTGCCACAGTATGGCTTCAGGCTTCAGTGAAACGAGAAACTCGGGGTCACGAGATATCGCCGGCGTTTGCTTATTACGATTAACCTTCACCAT
>QHQV01000478.1:0-312 GCA_003219945.1 Verrucomicrobiota bacterium
ATTCGCACCGACCACCGCGCAGCGCTGATGGCGCACACATATCTCCGGCGATTTGCTTCGCGCCGGGATGAGATTCTGGCACCGGGCGAGATCCTAAAGTTGGTGGAAACCGGCAATCACGCGCAAGGCTGCATTTTTCGCGATGGAATGCATCTTCACACGGAAGCCCTGGAGCGCGTGATCGACGAGATTTCCCGCAAGGTGACCGGCTTCTTTATCGGGCGATACGATCTTCGTTACGAGAACGACGAAGACTTCAAGCAAGGGCGCAATTTCCAAATCGTCGAGCTCAACGGGGCCACATCGGAGGCA
>QHQV01000478.1:456-2998 GCA_003219945.1 Verrucomicrobiota bacterium
CTCGTTGTCACTTTTTGGTGGACCAATCAATTGGCCGCTCGGATTTGCAGCGTGCTTTGCTGGCATTCGGCCAGCCGACCTGGGGCTTTACTCCCTCGGGGTTTTTTCGGTAACCCCATACCGCTTTGCCGCTCTGCCGCCAGATGTTGTCGAACTTGAACGCCATCGTGCAATTTTTCCACGCGAGCCGACCGGCGGCACTTGGATTTCTGCGAATGACGCCGGTGTTTGCTTTGCGTTGCTCAACTGGCATCGGATCGAAGACAAGCCGAAGAATGACACACTTAGCAGGGGATTAGTCGTAAAGGCATTGGTGGCAAAATTCACCGCCAACGGAATTGCGACGGCGCTGAACAAGTTGCCTGTTCGAAAGCTGCGGCCGTTCCGATTAATTGCGATCCTGCCTCGCGAGAGACGAGTGATCGAATGGCGCTGGAATCTGCAACGTTTGGCGATTCGAAATTACGAATGGCAACGGCAACATTGGTTCTCGTCTGGGTTCGATGAGCGTCGCGCCGAAGTCGAACGCCAGCGGGTCTGCAATGCAGCTATGGTTCAGCAATCAGCGACGAGCCTAATGTCGCTGCGGCAGTTGCACCGTTCTCATTCGCCCAAACAGGGTCCATTCTCGATCTGTATGCACCGATCGGATGCGGCGACGGTCAGCTACACTGAGGTCACTGTTTCAAACCAGCGCGCGACCATGCGGTACAAGTCCGGGCCGTCTTGTTCCAACGGAGCGAAGGTGACCAGAACGATTTCGCTCCCGGGTGCATTATTATACGTTAATCCATCGTTCACTTCGCGGTCGCGAGACGTAGCCCCAGAAATACAAAAAGCGCGCCGGCCGTTCGATTGAGCCACTGCGCAATGCCGTCATTGTTGCGCAAGCGCTCGCTGAAACTGGACGCGAACCAGGCGAGGACGAGACACCAAATCGTTCCGGTGGTCACGAACGTTAGGCCGAGGACGATGAAAGCAGCGACTTTCATATTCGACGCTGGATCGATGAATTGCGGAAGAAAGGCGAGGAAGAAGAGCGCAACTTTCGGATTGAGAACGTTCGTCAAAACACCCTGCCGAAATGCGGCGACCGTCGTCCGACGGCGAAAATTGGACGGCAGAGTCAATTCTCGACGTCGATCCAGAATCATTTTGATTCCAAGAAAAGCCAGGTACGCGCCGCCCAGTAATTTGATTGCAACAAATGCGAATGCCGACGTTGCGAGGATTGCGGAAAGCCCTAGTGCGGCCGCGCAGGTATGGAGAATAGTCCCGAACGAAATTCCGAAAGCCGATGCTACTCCCGCTTCACGACCTTGCGCCAGGCTTCGCCCCAAAATGTAAAGCGTGTCAGGACCGGGAGTAAGATTCAGCAAAACACCTGCGATGAGAAACAACCCGAAATTGTGAATACCGAACATTGTAGACGGAACGTGATTATCAGTACGGGGCGATACGTGCGATGTAATCTGGAATTGCGTCTTCAGCCACCGGACTTTGGAACAGACCGATGTGATCGTCAGGTCTGATCAGGCAGAAGAACTCCCCTGTCATTCCGTACAGGCGCGCGAAATCACCGTAAATGTCGATCAAACAATCAGGATCTGATGGCGAGTCTGAGTCTTTCTCGGCAACGATATACATGTTGATCTCCGCCCCGCGCAGCCGCGCTCGGATCCGATCGATCTGGTCCTGGCTAGTCTTGCCGTCGAATCGCACGAGTGCGATTGGAAGAAACGGCCGAAGCAGTTCGAATAGTGTGGTGATTTTGTCTCGTTGACGAAATGCGATATCCGGCGCGCGATCGCCGGCTTTCAACACCGTATTGATCGAAAGTGAGTTGAAGTGCCGGGACAATGTGTTGCCGCGATAGTTCACATCAAGCTGGGCGAGTCTCGCGAAAAGTTTTCTTTGTACGAATTCGCTCCGGATTATTGGGAGCACGATCAAGTCCCGAACCAGTTTTGTAATCGGGTCGGGCGCGAGGAGTAAACGCGTGGTTCGGTCAGTTTCCTTCAATACTTCCGCGGCTTTCGGCCGGCGTTCGTCTTCGTAGGTGTCCAACAAATTTTCTGGGGCGCCGCGCAGCACGCGACCCAATTTCCAGGCCAGATTCATTGCGTCCTGGATTCCTGTCACAATTCCCTGGCCGGCAGTCGGGCTGTGGACATGCGCTGCGTCGCCGCCACAAAGACCCTCCCGACGCGATACCGATCGACCAAACGGCAATGAATCTTGAACTCCGAAAGCCATGTCGGGCTGTGAATCTTAATTTTTGTCGCACCCGTGCGTTCGACCATCAATGGCCGAACCAGATCGAGCGATACGTTGGCGAGATTTCGAGTGTTCGTTACGTCAACAAAAAGGCGTCATGTTTGCGGAGCTGGCAACGGCAACGCGGCAAATGACCCGGTTTTATGCAGCCAAACATAATTCTCGCCATGCCTGAGCGCTCCCTCCAGACGCGCATCGGTCAGCAGAAATGACAACGGATATCTTTTGCCGACGAAACGAAATCTGGCTTGTTCGCGTATTATGC
>QHQV01000316.1 GCA_003219945.1 Verrucomicrobiota bacterium
ATTCCCGGAGCGTATGGCAAGCTCGCGCGCGTACTGAAGAGTGTCGATGGAATCGACGTTTTTGTCGCGTCGAATCGCCTTGATTCGCGGAAAACGCAATGCGAGTCCACTGGCGTGACGAGTGCTAGGTTGGATTGAATTGAAAGCCACTTCGAGCACGACATTCGGTTGCACTCTGCGATAGCGGCCATGGTCGGTTATTGTGTTTTGTTTAAAATGCTCCGTTAACTCCGCAATCTCTACATCGGTCAATCCGCTGTAGGCTTTGCCAATTGGCAAGAGTTCGCCGGTAGTCTCATCGCGCACCGCGAACGTGTAATCGCTTAACACATCGTTTCGTTTTCCGTGGCCAAGCTCGGCCGCAACAACCACCACATCCAGCGTCGCTAGTTCACGTTTGAGTTTGAACCAAAACATTCCGCGAGTGCCGGGGAGATAAAAGCTTTCGGAGTCTTTGATCATTAAACCTTCATTCAAACGCCGGCGCGCATCCTGGAAGATTTGCTCAATCTCCGCTGCAGACCGCGCTGGCGTAACATTCGCCCTGTGAAATTGGGGTGGCAATACAAGTGTACCTAACTGTTCCCGCCGCTCGCGAAGCGGCGTTTTCAATAGCGAGCGTCCGTTCATCCAGAGCAGGTCGAAAATTACAAAAACTACTGGCACATCCGCCGCCGCTCCGGCGAACAGATCAGAAGTGTCGTCCTTGCGCCCAAGCCGCTTTTGCAGATCGAAGAAGGTCAGTCGCCGCCCTTTGTCAAAAGCGATGATCTCGCCATCAGCAATTAGCTCCTGATCAAACCTCCTGGCTTGTTCGACCAGCTCCGGAAATTGCCCGGTAATTCGTCGCAAATCGCGCGAGAAAATCTCGACGCTATCTCTACTGCGATGAAGCTGTGCACGAATCCCGTCGAATTTGTCTTCGACGTATACCGTCCCTGGGATCGACGATCCGGACTGGTCGCGCTCGATGCCGGCTGCTTCCATGAAGCGGTTCCAGACGGCATCCGCGCTCGGTTCGGGAGTCGCGAGCATACACTTAATCGGACGAAGCAGTGATAACTCGGCACTATGCAGCTCTTTTTGTGAGGCCAGCAGTGCCGTCCGGCCGATGTCCCCTAACAACATGTTGGCCTGTTTCACTTCATCGAGGGAAACATCAAAGGCCTTGGAGATGGCTTCCTCCACCAGACCCTCGCGCAGGCCGATGCGCAGGTCGCCAGTCAAAATCTTAACCACGTACTGGCCTTCGCGCGGCGATAGAACCGAAAATCGCTGTCGCAGCAGCTGTGCCTTGGCGATCGAGCCGCGCGCGCGGTGAAGATTTTGGAACAACTCAGCCGATTCCATAACGCTGAATGGGTGTGGCGCCGTCCGGCCATCGAGAACTTCAAACGCAGTTTTGCCAGCGTCGCCATGTCTGCCGGCGCTGCGATGAAACTCGCTATCTCCTATTCTTGTCGCTTCCTGCAGCGCGCGGAAGATTACGGCCCATCCGACCTGCAATATGCGAGGATCGCTTTGGGCAAATGCCCTTCCTGTGAAATATGTAGCCACAATCGGGAGCTGCTCACCTGTTAGGCCGCGCAGGTAATCGGACAGCAACCGAATCTTCTCCAGTTTTGCCGGAGTCGCACCGATGGCTTCACCGACATTCGCGAAATCCAGAAATTCAGATTGCTGCGCTGACTCGTTGGGAAGCCGCGCTGTGGCGGAATTTGTCGGCAGGCATTTCCGCGCCATCTCTCTGCGGCCGAAGTGCAGTTCCATCTGGTTTTCTTCAGTCAGCGCCCACGCGTCGAGGCCGCGCGCACGAAGATCGGATGCGAAAGCTGCGGCAAAACCGTGGAGCGTCAACACTCGGCGCGGCTGCACCAATTCGACGTACCGAAGCAAATCGTCGTAGTCGGCGTGGTCCGATAGGGGAAATGCCGCATCCACCTGGTACCGATACACCGCGTGTGGATCGACGGCCCATCCACTGATTAAAGCTATACGTTTGCGCGGGATCTTCTCCAGCATGGGCGAGCGGTTCGCGCTCGGCGGACAGATCAATACTTTGCCGGCGACATCATTCCGATTGTATCGCATGTATTTGCAAAACGACTGCCCGAGCTGTTCGTAAATGCGCGTTATTTGATAGACCGAGCCATGCAGCATGGGCGTCAAACCGGCGCCTTCGAGCGCACAGAGGATTTCCTGCGCCTTGCCTAACGAGTAGCCCAGCAGCACCGGCACCTCAGTTGCGTCAATCGTTTCGACGCAGAACGCGACCATTTGGTCGATCACTTCTTTCGTGGGCGGGAAGCGATAGCGCGGCCTGCCGAAGGTTGTTTCCATCACAAGGGTCTCAGCATGACGCCACTCTGGCTCCTCGGCGGACTTGCCGGGACGCAGTTTGAAATCGCCAGTGTAGAGCAGCGTCTCCTGACCAGCGAAAACGAGGCACTGAGCTGAACCAAAGATATGCCCCGCAGGTAATAGCATCAGATCCACGCCGCGAATAGATCGTCTTTCGCCAAATGGCAGTGGATGCTCGATGCGCGATCCCGGCAGGCGGACTCGCATCAGGCGTGCTGTGCGTTCCGAAACGATCACCTCCTGGTGCGGAGCGATGTGGTCACTGTGCGCGTGGGAAACGAACGCGAAAGATTTTGCGTCCCACGGGTCCAGCCAGAAATCCTGTTGCGGCAAGTAAACACCGCGCTCGTAGCGAACTTCGATCACGCAGAAAATTACTTCCCAATTTGCGTGAGTTCCATAGGATGCATAATCCCGATCAGCAGCGTGGGTTGCGCGTTGACACCTGCTTCAAGGGGCCGCTTTATTACGGAAATGAGATTTGCCGCCGCACTTCTAATTTTGACTTTGTTGGCTGTTTCCGCTCCCGGGAAAGCCGCACGGGAGGAACCTAAGGTCGTCGAGAAAGTCACGCCGCTGCCAGTGGTATTGGACCCAAACTTCGAGTTTCGAAAAACCAAGCTCTTTTTCATGAGTGAGAAAGGATTAAAGCCCAGCGAGAGGGCGCGCCAGGAGACGAGTAAGGTCGGCGGAAAGTCAAATTCGCCGAACCAGAAAACTGCTACGCTTCAGGATGCGCCCATCGTTTTCGAGAGGCAATACCGTCTTTTTGGCGCAGTTACCGGACTCGATCAACACCAGCGTTTCGGTGATTACTTCGATTTTTTTTGGCGGGTGAAACGCACCGCGGATGTCACCGTGCGTCTGGAATATCGGCAGGAGAAATTGCACGAACACACCCAGGCGCAAGAGATCACATATAAAGACGTGCGCGGCACTCACAGGACTGAATTCAAGGTGATCGGCGACGATTACTTTGATGATGGCCGCGTGATGGCGTGGCGATGCGTCCTAATCGCGAACGGCCGAATCGTGGCGGAAAACCGCTCGTTTCTGTGGGAATAGTTGGCGGGTCTGTGCGCCTCGACCTTTTTGCTCCCGCTCACGTCGTGGGTCGAAAATTCGAAGCTATGCGGCTCATTAAGCGCTGCGTTCCGAATCAGTTGATAAGAGGTTTTGCCGTGCGCGGCCAGGTTTGACAGCATGGGTTTCGGGCTGGTATCGTTTGAAAGAGTAACTGTGGATTCGACAATTCAAGTTGGGGTAAGAGGGCCAACCGTATGGGTGAAAGTGGAGGGAAAAGGTAGTTTCCTCAATAGCGGCAACCTCAAGGAGTTCGCGCGCGAAATGTTGGATCGCGGATATCGCGAATTTGTGGTGGACTTGGCGGATTGCGCCATGATGGATTCCACCTTCATGGGAACGATGGCTAGTGTGGCGTTGCGGCTAAAGGAACTCGGGCAAGGCCACCTTCACATCATTCGTTGCGGCAATCGCAGTCAGCAACTTCTTTCCGGACTCGGGTTGGATCAGATATTCGATATCCACAGCGATGGCACCGGTGCACCTGAATGTGCAGCGCTTGAAGAAGCCTCCAGAAGCCAGACACTAGATTCCCGAAAAACGGAGCAGACAGAAACTATGCTCGAAGCGCACGAAGCGCTTTGCGAGGCAGCGCCCGAAAACATCTTTCGCTTTAAGGACGTTCTCGATTTCCTAAGACAAGACCTTCATCACGAGACGTCTTCGAAGTAAGCTGGCCTCGCGCAATGTGGCCGACTCTTCTCCTTGGACTGCTTGTCGCGTCTCTAGCAGGGTGGTGTACGACTGCGTACGTCCAGACGCGGCGAATTCGAAAATTGGAGCGTTCGCATGAGGAGATTCAGGTCGAGGAGACGCTCGTTTTCGATTTCCTCCACGGGTTGGGCGAAGCGTTCCGCGGAACAATTCGACCTCAGGAATTGCATCGACTCATTGTGGAGGGCGCCGTGCACATTCTTGACGCACACGGCGGCGCACTCTACGTCACTGATCGGACAGGTGGCAAGCTCACGCCCGCATTCATCTCGAAGGGCTGTCCGCCGCTCATAGATGTTTCCCAAGATATTTTACAACAAGCCGCTGCCAATCCTGTCGCCCTTGAGAGCTTCCTGCGGCTCCATACCGTTGGTGCGAACGAAGGATTGATTGGCCGCGTCTGGCAAACAGGTCAGGCTGTCTGTCTCAACGAATTCTCGGACGCGCCGGAGTTGGCCAAATTTCGGGGAAGCGCTTTTGGCAGTGTGTCGCTGATGGCCACAGCGCTCCAATACGGCGAGCAAGACCTCGGTGTTCTCGCAGTGGCAAACGGTCCAGCGGGTGTGCCTTTTTCGCAGGCTGATTTTGTCGTTTTTAAATCCATCGCCGAGCAATCGGCATTTGCGCTCTACAACGCCATCATTTACTCGATGGCGAACGAAAAGAAACGGCTGGATCACGACTTGGAAATCGCGCGAGACATTCAGCGCATCCTGCTGCCATCTGAAGCGCCGGCTATCAATGGGTTCGAAATTAGCGGGATTAACGTGCCAGCTCGCCAGGTAAGCGGCGATTATTTCGATTACATCCATGTCGATCAGGAACGACTTGGCGTTGCAATCGCCGACGTTTCCGGCAAAGGCGTGCCTGCATCGCTGATCATGGCGATTTGCCGCAGCGTATTGCGTGCAGAGGCGGCTCGGAACCCGTCTCCGGCGGATGTCTTGCGGAAAGTAAACCGGCAGCTTTACCCGGACATCAAAGAAGACATGTTCATCAGCATGGCGTACCTGGTCTTGGACCACCAGAACGATGGCGTCACATTTGCGCGGGCCGGACACGATGCGCCGTTATGGTACCAGCGGCAGTCGGAAACTGTAACGCCGGTAAAGTCACCGGGAATGGTGGTGGGAATTGACAGCGGAAACGTGTTCGATAGGCTTACGGTCGACTTCCCGGTACCGCTCGAGCGCAACGATTGCCTTGTCCTCTATACCGACGGCCTGACTGAGACGCTTAATTCCGAGGGAGACGAGTTTGGCGTTGATCGCATGATGCAGTCGGTTCGCGCCAGCGCGAAGGCTGGCGCGCAAGCGATTGTAAAGAGGATTATCGAGGACGTGCGCGAGTTTACCGGTTCCGTCCCTCAAAACGACGACATGACCTTAATAGCCATCCGCAAAACATGAACAAGATTCCGTCCAATGAACGCGAAGAAGAAATGAATTCCTCAGCGCAGGCGAAGCAGCCCTCGCGTGCGGCTGCAAACGACGCCGATTCCCAAGATGCAATGGCCGGTTTAGAAGCCGATCTCGATCGCTTCCGCGACCTCGCGCTACGCAGCCAGGCTGATTTCGAGAACTACAAAAAGCGCGCCGCCCGCGAAAAAGAGGATGCGGTGAAATACGCCAACAGCTCGTTGCTCCAGCGTTTGGTCTCAATTCTCGACAATTTTGAGCTTGGTTTGGCAGCCGCGAAAACGGAGGGCACACAATCTCCGATCTATTCCGGAATGGTTCTGGTTCAAAAACAATTGAACGATTTGCTTGAGGAAAACGGGCTGCAAGCGATCGAAGCCGAAGACAAAAAGTTTGATCCGAACCTACACGAAGCGATTGCCCACGAGCCGAGCGAAAGCCCCGAAGGAACAGTCATCCGCCAGGCCCAGCGAGGTTATCGTTTTAAGGATCGTCTGCTGCGACCTGCACGCGTCGTTGTTTCCAGCGGCTCGGCAAAGTAGTGAGTATTCTTGCTTGCTCTGCAGATTAGTTTGATTGGTCACGTGCTACCTTCGTTTTGATGGCTACTGAGAAACGCGATTACTACGAAGTGCTCGGCGTCGAACGAAATGCCGCCGGTGAGGAAATCAAACGAGCCTATCGCAAGCTCGCGGTAAAGTTCCATCCTGACAAAAATCCCGACGATCCGCACGCCGAGGAAAAATTTAAACAACTAGGTGAAGCGTACGACGTCCTGATGGATCCAGACAAACGCGCGGCGTACGATCGCTTCGGTCATGCCGCGTTCGCGCAGGGGGGTGCCGGTTTCGGCGGTGGCGGTTTTCATGATCCGTTCGAAATCTTCCGCGAAGTGTTCGGCGGCGGCGGATTTGGCGGCGGGATTTTCGAGACTTTCTTTGGCGGCAGCCCCGAAGCGCGCTCCGACGATCGGCGTCATGGATCGGATCTGCGGTACGACATGGAAATAAACTTGGAAGAGGCGGCTGTCGGCACAGAGAAGACAATTGAGCTTGAGAAGCTTGATGCCTGCGACAAATGCCATGGCAGCGGTGCCGAACCAGGCTCGCGCAAAACGAGTTGTCCGACGTGTGGTGGGCGCGGACAAGTGATCAGTTCGCGTGGGTTCTTTCATGTCTCGCAAACATGTCCACGTTGTCACGGCGCCGGTGAAATCATCGAAAAGCCATGCCAGAAATGCCGCGGCGAAGGGCGTTTCGAAAAGCTAAGCCGAATCAAACTGAAGATTCCCGCGGGAATCCGGGAGGGCACCCGATTACGTTCGCCGGGAAACGGCGAGGCGGGTATCGGCGGCGGTGCAGCGGGTGATCTTTATGTGGTGGTCCACATTAAGGAGCACAACATCTTCCATCGCGAAGCCGACGATTTGTATTGCGACGTGCCAATCCCGTTTTCCGTTGCAGCCTTGGGCGGAGAGATTGACGTGCCGACGCTTGAAGGCAAGGCCCTCGTTAAAGTCCCCGCAGGCACGCAAAGCGGACAAATGTTCAAGCTCCGTGGCAAAGGCATAACAAACGTGAACGGCCGGAGCCACGGCGATTTATTCCCCAGGCTGATCGTTGAGGTGCCGTCGCGTCTTAATCCAGAGCAACGCCGCAAGCTCGAAGAGTTCGCCGCACTTTGCGGTGAGGAGAATACTCCAATGCGCAAAAGTTTCTTCGACCGCGCAAAGGAGTTTTTTAAATAAGCGCCGCAATTCCGTGGTTCGCAACGCCGTCACACTGATCGAATGCCCACGCGACGCGTGGCAGGGCCTCAGCCGGCAAATTCCCACCGAGCTGAAAACCCGTTACCTGCGGGCCCTGATTGACGGTGGGTTCAAACACATCGATGCGGCCAGCTTTGTTTCTCCCAAGGCCGTTCCGCAAATGGCCGACAGCGAAAAAGTGCTGGAACAAATCGACGTGCCTAACGACGTCGAGATTATATCGTGGTGAACGAAAAAGGCGCTGAGCGCGCCATTGCCACCCGAGCGGTTTCAACTCTGGGTTTCCCTTGCTCCGTTTCTGAGACCTTTCTCCGCAAGAACCAGAATCAGACATTTGACGAATGCTACGAAGTTTTGGAATTGATTAAACAAAAGGCAAACGACGCCGGGCTAAGCACTGTGGTTTACATTTCGATGGCGTTTGGCAACCCGTATGGCGATCCGTGGGATGAGACGACGCCTGGCGAGGCGCTCAAGAAAGTTATCGGTTTCGGTCTACAATCTGTTTCGCTTGCTGACACGGTCGGCATGGCGAGTCCTGATTTGATTCGCAGTGTGTTTGAATCAGTGCGGAGTCAATATCCCGACTGCGACATCGGCGTGCACCTCCACAGCGCGCCCGCGCAAGCTGAATCGAAAGTGCTCGCCGCGTACGATGCCGGCTGCCGCCGTTTTGATTCAGCCGTTGGCGGCCTCGGTGGATGCCCATTCGCGCAGGATGTAATGGTTGGAAACATCCCTACAGAATGCCTGCTTGCCGCTTTGAAACAACGCGGCGTAGAGCTGCCTATCAACAATGCGGTTCCCAAGGTGGAATCGCTAAACTCGCTTATCGCAGCTGACTACTCGTAGGTCGGATCAAGCACAACCAGCCATGCATCGCTTCTACGTTGCGCCGGAGAATTGGGACCCTCAGGAACTCGCGTTGCGCGGCTCCGAGGCCCACCATGCGCGCAACGTCCTGCGCATGCAAGCCGGAGATAAGATAGTCCTCTTCAACGGAAAAGGCTGCGAACTCACCGCAGAAATTGCGGATATGGCAGACCACGAGATTCGACTGCGAAAATTACATGAATCGGGAACGGCGCCGCTGCGCACTTGGATTGTTCTCGGGCAGGCAATACCAAAAGGGAAAAACATGGACCTGATTGTGCAGAAGGCTGTCGAAATCGGTGCAGCCGAAATTGCACCGATCATTTCCGACCGCACTGTTGTGCAGCTCGATTCGGAAAGTGCCTCGCAAAAACAGGCGAAATGGCAGCAGATCGCGATCGAAGCGGCCAAGCAATGCGGCCAGAATTGGCTGCCGCGCGTTCACGCTCCAAAAAACTTACCGGAATTTTTTTCTGCTTCGGAGCAGCCATTCGATCTTCGCCTGATCGGATCGCTCCAGCCCGACGCGCAGCAGTTAAAAAAAATTCTGGAAACCTACTCGAGCGAGCACGGTGATCGTCCTCGAAGCGTATTGATGCTGGTTGGGCCTGAGGGTGATTTTACACCGGCCGAGCTTGCGCTCGCGCGGCGTCATGGCTGCCAGCCAATTACGCTCGGCCCAATCATACTGCGAGTCGAAACCGCGGCAATGTACTGCCTGAGCGTCCTCTCCTACGAACTGCTGATTTGACGCTCGGCACGATCGCGCCCGCCGACAGCTTGTGGATTTTGATCTCGACACGTGAGCGGAATCTTTTCGAACCTGTGCTTATGAAAACAATGATTCGAAGTTCCCGCTACACTCATGCTTTTTTGCTTTGCGTCCTTGGCTAATCTGCCCGCCCTAGTTCCGCTGCCGGACGCCGGTTACCCGGTGGCAATACTTGCCGCGGGGCAATCCGCGCCTTTGAGCAACAGCAGTGGCACGCAAAACACAGCCAGCGGCGCATTCGCATTGTTCAGCAATACACAAGCCAGCTTTAACAGAGCGACCCGTGCTGCCGCACTCTTTTCGAACACTACTGGTAATACAGCCACAGCTTTAGTGCGCTACAGAGTAACACAGTCGGCGCGGCGAATATATCAAACACCAGCAACACGGCAACTGGATTCCAAGCACTTCTTAACAGCACTACGGTAGTCAATAACACAGCCTATGGATTTCAGGCCCTGATGAGCAACACCACTGGCAGGGGCGACACTGCGGTCGGTTTTAGCGTCCTCAGTGGCAATACGACGGGCACACAAAATACGGCCGTGGGTTTAGGTGCGTTGTCGAACAACACAACCGGCTTCCAAAACGTGGTGCTAGGTGGCCCAGCCGGAGCGAGCGTGACTACAGCCAATAACGTGATCTGTATCGACTCGACAGGTTTAAACATCAGTAGCAGCTGCTTTATCGGCAATATCCGCGGGGTCACGATCGCTCAGATGACGCCATCGATGCTAATAGACTCGACCCGGCAACTTGGCACCCCCAGTCCCCGGTTCAAAAAAGACATCAAACCGATGAATGGCAGTAGCGAAGCAATTCTGGCGCTGAAGCCGGTGACGTTTCATTATAAAACTGACACTGCCAGTGGGCGGGAGTTTGGCTTGATACCCGAAGAAGTTTGCTGAAGTGGATCCTAGGCTAGTCGTGTGCGACACGAACGAGGAAATTTACACCGTTTCGCTACGACGCGGTGAACGCGATGTTACTCAACGAGTTTATCAAGGAACATAAGGCATTTGTCACCGAGCAACGGAAGGTGTAAGAACAGGGGCGCAGGATTCAGGAACAAGAAGTCATGATAACAGAGCTAAAAAGAAGTCGAAGCGCTGGTCGCGCACGCGAAGAAGCAGGATTCAAGAATTCAAAAGGTGAGTGCAGACCTTAACTCAGCCGTAGGCGCGCAGCTAGCTAGTGTCCCGTAACACGCGAGGGCGCGTGCGTGCCCCGTAGGCTACTCGGCCATTGCTGCTTCGACGGCGCGTTCGCCCGGAAACTCGGGCGCAGGCGTGGTTTTGTCCGGCGGCGCGGCCTCGATCGAAATGATCGTAAATTGCGCGACGCTGTGTTCAGTGTTTAGAGTAACAATTTCACCAACCGCATGTCCGAGCAGGGCCTGGCCGATGGCGGTTTGGTACGAGATAATGTGACGATCGGGATCGCCGTCCCACGCGCCGAGGATCGTGTAGGTCTCCTCCGCGTTTGTTTCGGCATTGCGCAAGGTCACGATCGTGCCGATGGAAACGCGTGATGTACCGGGATTTTCAAATGACGTGCCCCTCGCGTCGTGCAGCATTTGCTCCAACTCGGCTTTGCGTCGCATCAACACGCTTTGCATTTGCTTCGCTGCTTTGAATTCAAAATTCTCGCTCAGATCGCCGTAGGACCGGGCGATTGCAATCTCCTTGGTATTCTCGGGAATTTTTACTTTCACGATGTCTTCATATTCCGCTCTGCGCTTTTCCAAACTGCTCCAGGACACAATCAGCGGCGCGGCTTTTTCCTGCGGTTCTGCGTCGGCGATCATGCTTTCCAGTTCCGGATAAACTTTGACCATCCGTGCAAGGAGCGATCGTTTAGTCAACTCATCGAACAATGGCGTGACCTGAAGACGCCGCATCGCATCGCGCGCCAGGCCGACATCGACCTTTTTAAACATCTCCCCAAGCAAATCCCGGTCATCAACTACCGCCCGTTGCAGCTTGCTGGAGCGACCCTTAAAACTATGCTGTTCGCGCTCGAGCGCGGCGAGGATGGCCCAGAGCAAATCCGGGGTAATCAGGTCGCTCCAATCTTCTTTTTCGCCACACAACCAAATGAGCATCTCGCTCGTGGCTGAATGTTCGCGAATGCTTCGCTCCAGCATCGTCCGAAGCTCGGCATGTTGGCCGCTTTCGTTCAAGATGCGCGGAATTTGCGCCACCATCCGACCGTGGCTCGCCTCCATCAGACGCAAAGCCCGCTCTGTCCAGCCAGCTCCCAGCGCGGCCGGCAGTGTTTGCAAAACGCGTTTCTCTTTTGCCGCTGGCAGGTTTGGCAGGATCGATGCCAGACGCGTTTCCTCTTCTACAATCAGCTTGGCAAAAGTCAGACCGATGTGTGTGGTGTGCAGCGATGGAACATGCGCGAGCAAATCATCCCGACCAATGATGAGTTCGAATGCCAGCTCAGGGTGCAGTTTCTGGTTGCGCACCGCTGCGTTCTCGATCGCCACGACGATCGGCTGAATTTGTTTCTCAGGTTCCTTGAATTGTTCGTGGGATTTTATGATCTGCTCGACTGCCGTGATTTGCTGCTTCGGCTGCCTGGCCTTGTTAAATGCCACCAGCAGCTCGTCGGCATGCGACACTCCCTCGCCGCGGATTTCGATCGGGTCCGTCTTTTTTGCCGGAATTGAGAACGCGCCGCTTGCTTTAAGCGCTTTTCTGGTTGATTCCCACCAGCGTTTCCACTCCGCTTCTGTAAAGATATCGCCGATCAGCCATTCTCCGATCTGCTGCGCGCTGGCCTTGCCGTCCAAACTTTGCAGAATATTCTGTACCAGTGCGACCGGATCTTTCCTGGTTAGATCTTTGATTGAGGCAATGTCGGTCGCCTTTCGGACTAAAAAATGTTCCTCTGGGAGCGGCGTCAGATTTTCTGCCGCGTATTGCGCCTGCATGGGATGAAACTTCTTGGTTGCAAAATCGATGACGATTTGATTTAGCAACAGGTTCCATTCACGGACGCGACCGAATCCCCAACTTTTGTGGAGGCAAAATGTACCCGCTTTTAAGTTTTCCAATTGCCCTGCGGATTTCGTAGTGAGCTTCCCAGCCTCAACCAGCTTTTCTA
>QHQV01000479.1 GCA_003219945.1 Verrucomicrobiota bacterium
CGGCGCCGGGAAAAGCTGCCGGACCCATTTCGCAAAGCCGGGATCGGTGGCAAGTTGCCAGCCTTCTGTTTTTTCCACCAATTGAAACGCGCGGCGCTGCTGAATGTATTCCACCTTTAGTTGTTCGAGCGCGGCGGCAACTTCCGCATTTTTTACCCGCTTGAACTCGTTAGGCGTTTCACTTTCCTGATCGCCCTCGGCCCCTTTGATCGCAGCAGTGATTTCATGAATCGAGAGCGGCTTTTGTGCGCTGAACAGGAGCGCTTCGATTACCTTTTCCAAGCTCATACTAGTTGTCATTCCGACCGGATCCCGCAGCCGCGGGAGAAGTCGAGGGGCCCCGCCAAGCCAGCTTTTCGTCTTCGCAACGGGGTTCCTCGACTTTGCTCGGAATGAGGATTTTCATCACGCTCCGATCGCGGTTTGAATCGCATCCGCGATCCGGTCTGCGTGTTTGTCGATCATGTCAAACTCGCGGCCTTCAATGAGTAGACGAATTTTTGGCTCGGTGCCGGAATAACGCAGGAGCACACGGCCTTTCCCGGACAACTCTTTCTCGGCCTGTGTTACCAACTTCATCACAGAATCCAGTTCCGCCAATGGACGCTTTTCTTTCACCGCCAGATTGCGCTGGGCTTGCGGATATTTCTGCAAACACGCCTTGAGTTTGCTCAGTGGCTGGCCGGTTTTGTGCATGATTCGCAAAATTTGGAGCGCGGTAATGATGCCGTCGCCAGTCGTGGTGAAGTCACGGAAAATGACGTGACCGCTTTGTTCGCCACCGAGATTCAGTTTTTGTCGCACCATTTCTTCAATGACATAACGATCGCCGACTTTCGTCCGCACGACTTTGCCGCCGCGCGCCGCAAGCGCTTCATCCAACCCGAAGTTGCTCATGACCGTTGCCACGACAGTGTTTTGCTCCAGCCGGCCGGATTCCAAAAAATCCAACGCCGCGATCGCGAGAATTTCATCGCCATCGACAATCTCGCCGTCCTCGTCGCAAAGAAGAACGCGATCGGCATCGCCGTCATGACTGACTCCCACGTCAGCGCCGCTGATTTCGACAATGCGCTGGATTTCCTCTGGATGCATGCTGCCGCAGCCGTCGTTAATGTTGATCCCGTTCGGCTCGTTATGCGCCACGGCAACCTCGGCGCCTAACTCGCGCAAAACACACGGCGTCGATTTGTAAGCGGCACCGTTTCCTACATCCAACGCGACGCGCATTTCGTCGAGCGACATTCCCTTGGGAAAACTTGCCTTCGCGAATTCCACATAACGACCGAGCGCGTCATCGATTCGTGTGGCTCGACCAATGTTGTTCGCGGTCGGACGAATCGAGTCGATCTCGCCATTGAAAACGAGGTTTTCGATTTTTTCCTCGATCTGATCATCCAACTTGTAACCATCGTGCCGGAAAAATTTGATGCCGTTGTCCTGGTAAGGATTATGTGACGCGGAGAGGACGATGCCGGCATCCGCACGTAGTGATCGTGTGATGTAAGCAACCCCCGGTGTCGGCAACGGTCCGATCACCAGAACATCCACGCCAAGCGAAGTGATTCCGGCCACAAGCGCGTTTTCCAGCATGTAACCCGAAAGACGCGTGTCTTTTCCGAGCACGATTTTGGGCCGCGCGCCATCAGGCGTCCTGCGCGGATTCATTTGCGCGAACACATACGCCGAAGCGCGTCCAAGTTTCAGCGCCGTCTCCGCCGTAACCGGCTCCACGTTCGCAACTCCGCGCACGCCATCTGTGCCAAAGATTTTCTTCTGCTCGGTCACGAGCTAATTGAAACGCTCAAAGCGCGATTCGTAAACGCGAAATTTCGCAATGCCAAAGCCAACGGCTGGCGAGGCCGTTGCTAAGTGTAGAAATTAGTTACTGATAATGTTGGCAGCGGCCCCACTACATTGCGTCCAGGCCTTCGATAGATTTCTTCGCAAGATTCATTTCGTTAATTTTGCGATGAAGCGTGCGGCGGCTGATGCCGAGTTTTTTGGCGGCGGCGGTGACGTTGCCGTTCGTCGCAGCGAGTGCCTGGGCAATCAGTCTTCTTTCTGTTTCATGCAGATCGAGGGGGCTGGTTTTTTCGCCAAAGGCCTCGGTTGGTGAAACGCCGCCGGGCAACTTTGCCGTTGCCGCCTGGCGAACCGGCACCGGCAGATCGCGCAACGTAATTTGTTTGCCAGTTGCCATTACAACGCCGTGCTCGATTGCGGTGCGCAGCTCGCGGATGTTGCCGGGCCAATCGTACGCAAGGAGCGCGTCCATGGCGTCCGACGCGAGTTCGAGAAGCGGCTTGTCGTTCACCTTGCAGAAATGGCGCAGAAATCCGCGGACAAGAATCGGGATGTCTTCTTTCCGTTCGCGCAGCGGCGGCATCACAATGCGCACGACGTTGAGGCGAAAATACAGATCATCCCGGAATTTTCCTTCGCGCACGCGTTGTTCGAGATTTTTGTTCGTGGCTGCGATCAGTCGCACATCGGCGCGTAACGTTTGATTGCCACCGACCCGCTCGAACGCACGTTGTTCGCTGATCACACGCAGCAATTTCACCTGCGTGCTCGGATCGATCTCCGCGATTTCGTCCAGGAAAATTGTGCCACCGTTAGCCTGCTCAAACCGACCGATACGCCGTTCGTACGCGCCGGTGAACGCACCTTTCTCGTGACCGAACAATTCGCTCTCGAGAAGTTGCGGCGAAAGCGCGGCGCAATGTACAACGACAAATTTCGTTTTGTTCCGCCGGCTGAGATTGTGAATCGCATGCGCCGCTAGTTCTTTCCCGGTGCCGCTCTCTCCTTCGATCAGGACATTGGCAGATGACGGGGCGACTTGTTTGATTGTCTCAAGCACCTCATGCAATGCCGGCGAGTCGCCCCAGATGTTTTCGAGCCCGTAACGTTCCTCCACCTGTTCGCGCAGCGCGCGATTCTCCTGCTCAAGCTTCCGGCTTTGCACCGCACGGGCGATGAGCAATTCGACTTTGTCGAGATTCAGCGGTTTGGTGACGAAATCGTATGCGCCGCGCTTCATCGCCTCCACTGCGACATCCACTGAGCCGTAAGCGGTCATCATGATGCAGATCGGCGGACGCGACATTTTCAGCGCGCGATCGATTAGCGTCATCCCATCTTCGCTGCCCAGGCGGAGGTCAGTAAGAAGCACATCAACTTGCTCGCGCTCGAGCACGTCCATCGCGCCAGCTATGTCAGCAGCGACGTACACATCGTCATCGTTCTCGAGCAAACGCCGCAACCCGTCGCGCGTGTGCTTCTCGTCATCAACGATCAGGACAGTGGGTTGTGGGGTCATATAGCTTCGCGGCGTCAAATCGTTACATCGTTACATCCTTAATACCACCTTTAAAGAAATATAGCCGCCCAGAGGAAATGATGTATCATCGCGCGGTGCTTTGCCGCGTCTTATCGGGTTTGGGATCAATCCTGCTTGTATCCGGTTCGAACACATTTGCAGCCGACTTCTCCA
>QHQV01000480.1 GCA_003219945.1 Verrucomicrobiota bacterium
AGAACATTTAAGATGGGAATGTGGGTAGGTCGAAACCGCAAAGCCCGCGTGACTTATGGTTTCGACGAGATCGCGCTCGTGCCCGGGTGCGTGACGATCAACCCGAACGAAGTGGACATTACCTTTCGTTTGCCCCGCAAGGCAGCGGAACCGCTTGAGTTGAAGATTCCGATCCTCGCCAGCGCGATGGATGGGGTCGTCGATGTCGGTTTTGCCATCGCAATGAACAAACTGGGCGGGCTTGCCGTTTTGAACTTGGAAGGAGTGCAAACCCGCTACAAGAACCCGCAGGAAATCCTGCAAAAAATCGTCGATGCGAGCAAATCCGAGATTACTGCGTTGCTGCAGCGAATTTACCAGGAACCCATTCAGCAAGATCTCATTGCGGCGCGTGTGCGCCAGATCAAAGCCGCAGGTGTTGTAGCCGCAGTGAGTTCTATTCCTCAGCGCGCAGTGGAATTTGGCAGGATCGCGCAAGAAGCTGGCGCGGATGTTTTCGTCGTGCAGAGCACGGTTTCCACTGTCCGTCACATTTCGTCGGAGTACAAGTCGCTCGATCTTGGAAAATTTTGTCGCGACATGCGCATCCCTGTGATCGTTGGAAACACAGTGGGGTACGACGTGACTCTCGATATAATGGTGTGCGGGCCGGCTGCGGTGTTGGTTGGTGTGGGGCCCGGAGCCGCTTGCACATCGCGTGGTGTGCTTGGACTCGGGGTTCCGCAGGTGACTGCCACGGTCGATTGCGCGGCAGCGCGCGATGCTTACTTCAAAAAAACATCGCGGTACGTGCCGATTATCACTGACGGCGGCATGAGCAAAGGCGGCGACGTTTGCAAGGCGCTCGCTTGCGGCGCAGACGCGGTCATGGTGGGCAGCGCGTTTGCCAAGGCGCACGAAGCGCCCGGACGCGGCTACCATTGGGGCATGGCTACTCCGCATGCGAATCTTCCTCGTGGCACGCGCATCAAAGTGGGCGCCACCGGTTCATTGAAGCAAATTCTCTTTGGCCCGGCGGAAGTTGACGATGGCAGCCAAAATCTCGTCGGCGCAATCACCACTTGCATGGGGAACGTAGGGGCACGGAATCTTCCTGAGTTCCAGCAAGCGGAAATTATCATCGCGCCTTCGATCAGGACGGAAGGAAAACTCTTCCAGACTGTGCAAAACGTTGGCATGGGAACCAGCTGACGCTTCCAGGTTTCAACCTTCACGCTATATCGTCATGCCCGACCGCAGAGTAGTCATCACTGGTATGGGTGTTGTCACGCCGGTTGGCAACGATCTCGAAATCTTTTGGTCGAATCTGAGAAACGGCGTAAGCGGCATTCGTACCATCGACGCATTTGATACCACCGGATACGATTGCAAAATCGGGGGACAAGTCCGCGATTTCGATCCCAAGCCGTTCTTCAAAAATCCAAAGGACATACGGCGTACGGACCGCTTTACGCACCTTGCCATGGCCGCAGCAAAAATCGCGATGGCCGATAGCGGAATCGATATCGACAATCTGAAAGAACGCGACCGTTTCGGCGTACTCGTTAGCACCGGAATTGGCGGCCTAAAGACGTTGCAGGACCAATTGCAGATCCTGTTGACGAAGGGGCCCGGGAGAAACTCACCCTTCACAATACCAATGTTGATCAGCAACATGGCCGGCGGCGTCATTTCGATGGAGTTCGATCTGCGCGGTCCGAATCTCTGTATCGTTACCGCATGCGCTACATCGAACAACGCCATCGGTGAGTCCTGGCGAATCATCAAATCCGGCGATGCCGATGTCTTTCTCGCCGGGGGCGCCGAGGCGTCGATTGTCGAAATCGGCATCGCAGGATTTTCAGCGATGAAGGCGCTCAGCACTCGCAACGATGAGCCCGAGCGCGCGTCGCGGCCATTCGACCGGGACCGCGATGGCTTTGTGATG
>QHQV01000107.1 GCA_003219945.1 Verrucomicrobiota bacterium
ACAGCAATTTCGAACAGCGGCTACCACTGGCCTCGCGGACGGACTACAATAAACCTCGCGCCCGCAGACATCAAAAAGGAAGGACCGAGCTTCGATTTACCGATTGCGCTTGGAATGATCGCAGTGACCGAGGAACTCGACAGTTCGCCATTCGAAAATTTTAGTTTTGTCGGCGAATTGGCGCTCGACGGTTCCGTCCGCCCCGTGAAAGGCGTGCTGCCGGTCGCGCTCGAGGCGCGACGCCGTGGCAAACGAGCATTGTTCGTGCCCGAAGCAAATGCGCTCGAAGCCGCGATGGTCGACAAAATCGACATATACGGCGTGCAGAGTTTGCGGCAGACGTTTGCCTTTTTGCGAGGCGAAATTGCGCTTCTGCCCACACGCGCTGATCTGAGCAAATTCTTTGCCGCGAAAGGCCAGGGCCACGTTAAGCGCGCGATCGAGGTGGCTGTCGCGGGCGGTCATAATGTTCTAATGATCGGCCCGCCTGGTTCGGGCAAATCAATGCTCGCCAAACGCATTCCAACAATCATCCCGCCGCTTACGCTTGATGAAGCGATCGAGACGACCAAGGCCCACAGCATCGCTGGTCTGCTCGACGCCCAAGAATCCTTTGTTGCGACGCGACCTTTCCGCGCGCCGCATCACACGATCAGCGACATCGGTCTGCTTGGTGGCGGCACGTTTCCAAATCCTGGCGAAGTAAGCATCGCACACAACGGCGTGCTTTTTCTGGATGAGCTTCCTGAGTTCAAGCGATCGGCATTAGAAGTGATGCGTCAGCCGCTGGAAGACGGGAAAGTCACCGTGTCGCGCGCGGCGGGGAGCGTCACGTTTCCCTCCGAGTTCATGCTCGTGGCTGCAATGAATCCCTGCCCGTGCGGCTACTTCGGCGATCTGAAACGCGAATGCCGCTGCGGCCCTGTGCAGGTGCAGCGCTATCGTCAACGCATCTCCGGCCCGCTGCTCGATCGCATCGATTTGCACATCGAAGTGCCTGCCGTGGAATATCGCGATGTCGCCAGCGAACGTGCCGAGGAAACTTCCGCTGCCATTCGCGAGCGCGTCGTGCAAGCCCGGAAACGCCAGCAGGACCGGTTTCGCAACGGCAAAGTAAACTGCAACGCTCGCATGGCGACCCGCCAGTTGAAACAGCACTGCAAGCTTGGACAGGACTCCCAAGAATTGATTCGAATGGCTATGAGCGAATTAAACCTAAGCGCCCGCGCCTATGATCGTATCCTCAAGGTCTCGCGCACCATCGCTGATCTCGACGGAAAACCGGAGATCGCGCCCGAGCACGTCAGCGAAGCCATCCAATATCGTACCTTCGATCGCACACTTTGGGTGTGATTCGCGGGTGTCCACCATCCTGATAGAATCTCGCCGTGCGATTAGCCGTTGCGAAGTCTTACAAGCTTTGCCCAATGATTTCTGCGCTGATATTGCTCAACGGCTGCGGCAGTGCGGACAACCGAGTACTCGAGGAGGTTATCGAACAGACTTATCCGGTTAGCTCAAGCGCGAACATAAGCATTCACAACCGGGACGGCGCGATCCT
>QHQV01000108.1 GCA_003219945.1 Verrucomicrobiota bacterium
CGGGGGCTTGTCGCACTTGCGCAGCGACGCCGAGAGTGAGGCCGGCACCCATTGCTGTTGCCGGCGCTGCTTTCGCCATTGCACATGGATTTCCAACGCTTGGCACCAAGATGGTCGGTCCACAAAAAATGTGTTGCCATTGATTACAATTTTGTAATCATGGCCCACGCTTTATGAGAAAGACGTTCTTCCTTTCTGGAGTTTGGCGGCGGTCGATCCTGCCGATTGGGTGCGTAGCGCTAACGTTTTTTGGATCAAATCATTCCTCTCTTGCGCAAGCAACCACAGAGCAGACTATTGTGATCACGGGCGAGGAAGTACCAAGCGCTTACGGCGCGCCACCCGGGTTTTCGCGCGCCCGTTTCTCCAACGCCGTAAGTGCTTACGTGTTGCCTCCATGGGCATTCTTCTTCGGCGAACTTTTTGAGGGCCAGGGCTTCCGCCACGGACCTCCCGATTATCTTTTCACCCAAGAGGTAGAAATGGGTCTGCCCTATCGTTTCAACGTAGCAGCTGAAGCGCAGTTCGAGCGATTTGATGGCGGCGGCGGAGCGCAGACGGTGAGCCTGGAAGCACGATGGGCTCTTGCTGATTGGAATAAGATCCCGCTCAATCCAACAATCTTCGCCGAATACAAGTTCGGCGTCGGCACGATTCGACACGAAGAAGTTCCACCGCCTGCCGGAGGAGGAGGAGAAGAAGAGGAGGAGGAAGAGGGAGGACCGCCCAAGGTTCCCGACGCCTACGAAGTTCGTTTGCTCCTGGCCCAGGATTTCGGCGAGCACGTCGAGTGGGCAATGAACTGGTTCTTTGAAAAAGAGAATACGGGCGATCGCGGACGGGAATGGGGTTTCTCACAGGCGTTAATGACTCCGGTTCTCCTGCCTAACGAGCGACTCAAAATCGGCGTGGAAATGGAATACAAAAATTTCACCACGAAAGACACGCGCGGCGATCCGTTGCACAGTTTCACCATCGGCCCAACCGTCGCGTGGAAACCGACAACGCAAACTCGCCTGGACATCTCGCCCTTGTTCGGTTGCACCGCGGGTGCTCCGGTTGCTGATGTGTTTGTTGCCTTCTCATGGCTCTTCGGTGGCGAACGCGCCGAAGGCGAAGCGCCAGTATCCACGCGGTTCCGTTACTACGCCGACGCCGCCTACGCCCGTTCAGGCAAAGGTTCGGGAGAAGAAATGAAGCAGGTCGCATATGTGCCGCCGTGTCCCGAATGGTATGGCGACCGCGAATGGAATGTGAACCTCTGGGGCACGTATGCATTCACCAACACCGAGTTCGCTCCTAATCCTTCGCTGGTCGACATCGTACAAAGCACCAGTGAAGGCGGTCCTGTGCTCGGCACCTACGACCGCTACATTGGCGGCGATCACGCCTGGGGTGGCGGCGGGGACATAAAATATTTCTTTTGTCGCTATGCTGGTCTCGGTGTTGAGGGATTTGCACTGGACGCTCACAAGCCTGGTTTCGATATCTTCGAGGACCAGGCGATCCCGATATTTGTTCACCGACGAATCAATCATAATCATACCGTCGGCGCTGTGCTTGGCACACTTACGTTGCGGTATCCAATTCCATGCACGCGTTTAGCGCCTTACGCCTGGGGCGGTGTGGGCGCGATTTTCGGTGGTGGCGAAAGGGACCAACTACACACGCAAGGACCGCCGGACGCCTTCGCTGTCAATGCGCAGACCGAACATTTCGGCGCCGAAACGAAATTACTCGGTCAATTCGGTGCCGGCCTCGAATTTCGATTCGCACGGCACTTCGGGTGGACTAACGACTTGAGTTTTGGCGTGATCGATGGACCCAGCAATAATTTCGGAATGTTCCGCAGCGGCGTGAATTTCGCTTTTTAAAAATCTTGAGGGTTAACGCCCTCAGGGCTGAAAAACCGCGGCTGTTTCCGCGGTGCTGAAGTGGAGATGCCGCAGCCTGGTGGAGCGGGCTGCGGCACACTTCTTTTTGAGGCGTTGCACGCACTTCTGTAAAGTCTGTACTCGCAAAGGCGCCCACAAAGTTGCCAGTAGGACTCTTGACCCGTTGTAGCCAGATCGATAGCTTGGCTGCGGAAAGGAGCTTGTGGCGGTGAAGACAGAAGTATCAATCGAATACTGCGTCGTTTGAAACTACACGCCGAAGGCCGTCAGTTTGGCGACCAAAATTCTCGAACTCGGCGAGCGCATCAAGTCGCTTACGCTGATTCCGTCGAGCGGCGGCGCCTTCGAAATTCGCGCCAATGGCAAACTGCTCCATTCCAAACTCGATTCCGGCGAGTGGCCGGATTTCGATGAGATC
>QHQV01000317.1 GCA_003219945.1 Verrucomicrobiota bacterium
TGTCCTCAGCGGATTTCTGACTGTTGAAGGTTGTGCGCTCAGAGAGCGCACGCTACAGGGACGAGCCAGAGCAACAGCAGGAACAGGAGCAAGAGGAAGAGGAATTAAGTGGCGAAAGAAAATACAAAAATCGAGGACTACGCGTTCCTTAGTGATACTCAGACAGGCGCGCTGGTGAGTCGCGACGGCTGCGTAGACTGGCTTTGTTTCCCGCGGTTCGATTCCGGCGCGTGTTTCGCGTCGCTGCTCGGGGAGAAGGAAAACGGGCACTGGCGGTTTTTTCCTGACGAAGAGGTAACAGCCGTTCGTCGCCGTTACCGTGGCGAAACGCTCATCCTGGAAACAGAATTGGAAACGAAAGATGGGGCGGTGCGCCTGATCGATTTCATGCCGCCGCGCGGCGAGAACCCGGACATCATCCGCATCATCGAAGGCTTGCGCGGGAAAGTCTCGATGCAGATGGAACTGATTATCCGGTTCGATTACGGGCACATCGTACCATGGGTGCGGCGGCGTCAGCGCTTCGATGGTCTCGAAGCAATTGCCGGTCCTGACGGTTTGATCTTACGAACGCCGGTTGAGATGCGTGGCAAAGATTTGACGACTGTAGCCGAGTTTACGGTCGCAAAAGGCGATCGCATTCCCTTCGTACTTACGTGGTTCGCCTCTCACACTGATCCGCCTAGAAAGATCAATCCCGAGCACGCATTGCACGACACGGAAGTATTTTGGGGAGATTGGGCGAAACAATTTCAAAGCGAAGGAAAATGGCGCGATGCGATAGTGCGCTCACTCATAACGCTCAAAGGATTGACCTATGCGCCAACTGGCGGGTTGGTTGCGGCGCTTACCACTTCATTGCCAGAGAAAATCGGAGGAGTTCGCAACTGGGATTATCGCTACTGCTGGTTGCGAGATGCGGCGCTGATTTTGCTCGTGTTACTCCGCGCAGGATATCGCGAGGAGGCGAAATCCTGGCGGGAATGGCTTCTGCGCGCCATCGCCGGCAGCCCGGCGCAAATGCAAACGATCTACGGCGTGAGCGGCGAACGCCGACTTATTGAACATGAGATTTCGTGGCTCTCAGGATATGAAAATTCGCGGCCGGTGCGGGTAGGCAATGCGGCTTCCAACCAGTTTCAGCTCGACGTGTATGGCGAAGTATTAGCCGCGGTATGGCAGGGCGATTGTGCCGGAATCAAAATGACCGAGCCCGACTGGTCGCTTATGGTCGCGATAATGAAGTTTCTGGAGTCGCATTGGCAGGAGCCGGACGAAGGAATTTGGGAAGTCCGCGGCGGCCGGCAGCAGTTTACTCACTCAAAAATGATGGCTTGGCTGGCATTCGATCGCGCAATCAAGTTAGTCGAAGATTGTGAGTGCGCGGCATACGAGCACTTCGATCGCTGGCAAAAAGTTCGGGATCAAATTCACGCACAAGTTTGCGACAAAGCATACAACCCCAAAAAAAAGGCATTCACGCAGGTTTACGGGTCCGAAGCACTCGACGCGAGCCTGCTTACAATCCCGCTGGTCGGTTTTCTGCCGCTCACTGACGAACGTGTTCGGGGCACGGTTGAGGCAATTGAACGCGAACTGATGCAGGATGGTTTTGTTCTACGCTATCGGCCACAGGAAACGGGCGTGGATGGATTGCCAGGCACCGAAGGAGTATTTCTTCCATGCTCGTTTTGGCTGGCGGATTGCTGGCACCTGTTAGGCCGAAAAAAAGAGGCACGCGAATTGTTCGAGCGATTGCTCGATGTGCGCAACGATCTCGGCCTGCTCTCGGAAGAGTACGACCCCCGCGCAAAGCGTCAGCTTGGAAATTTTCCTCAGGCCTTCTCGCACGTCGCGTTGGTAAGTTGCGCTCGAATTCTCGGCGATGAAGACAGGCTCCTAGCTCGGGGTGATTAAAGCCAACGAACGGCGGTCTCTAGTCTGCCGCCTTCGACGGGCGGATTGGAAACCGCGCCTCTTTCAGTTTTTTACGCTAAGCGTTGCCCGCAGAAACGAGGCGGCGAACTAAATCCTCGATGGCTACAATCCCGCGAAAGTTGTTCTTTCGATCGACGACAGCCGCCAGACCGAGCCGCGCCCCGCGCAATTGCTGCATGACGCGATAGGTCGGTTCATCGTCCGTAGTCGTTACAATGCGTCGCACGTATTCCCCCAGCGGTTTCTGTCCATTCCGTTCGAGCAGAATGTCCATAACATTGACGAGTCCGGCCGGTTGACCGTCAGGGGCAAGCACGGGCAAACGATCAAGACCGGTAGAAGCGCTAAGCTCGAGCGCTTCCTTTGTTGATGCGCCGGACTGTAGCGCGGCAACTTTCGCCGAGGGCAACATCACATCGCCGACCTTAGAGCCGCGAAAGTCAACAACACTGTGAATCATCGCGCGCTCCGTTGCAGTAAGAGCACCCTCACGCTCACTTTCGCTTGTGATCTGTTTCACTTCCTCGCGCCCTGCAAAAAGGCGACCGCGTTTCCCGGCGTGACCTGGCAGGAGTAGCTTGCCTACTCGCGCGCCGAGTTCGAGGAAAGGCGAAAATAAAATGGACGTGAATTCGAGCACGCCGCCAAGCCGTGCCAGCGCGCGAAACGGAAATCGCCGGAACAGCGATTTCGGGAGAACCGACAACACAAAAAGATAAACTGGAAGCGTAATGACCAATGCGAAGAAGAATCCGGCATAGCCGTACCGACGAACCAGTTGGCTAGTCAGCAAGAGCAGAGCAACGATATCCGCTGCATTGGTTACGAGCAGAACTGTCGCCAGTAGGCGTTCCGGGTGCTTAAGCAGGCGGTTCAACTGCAGAGCCGCCGGCACGCGGCGCTTCACATTTTGTCGTAATCGCACTGGATCGATCGACAGCAAGCCGCTTTCGATTCCATTAAAGAAAAACGAAATGATCCAGCAGCAAACGATCATGATGATTGGGCTCGTCACGCCACCTCCTCGAATGCGTTTGTGGTTCTCTCCAGCACGACTTCTTCGATTCTCTTGCGCGCGGCACGACGGACAGTGATCGCGAGGCCCGGGATCTTGAGTTTCGTTCCGGAAGACGGCACATGCCCCAGCCGTGTGAAAACAAATCCACCGATGGTGTCGATTCCTTCGGCGTCAATTTGAAACCCGAGATGTTCGGTCAAATCATCCAGACGCGCGTTGCCGCTCACGAGAAACTTGCCATTGCCGAGCGGCTCGATATAAAACACCGAGCCGTCCCGCGGCACGGTCCCGCTGAGAATTTCGTCGACGATATCGTCCATGGTTATGATTCCTTCGGTGCCGCCGAATTCGTCAATGACGACGCCCATGCCCTGCGGATGCGTCAGAAAGAGCTTGAGCAATTCCAGCGCGCGCATCGTCTCCGGGATGAACGAAGGAGCGATCAGTTTCTCGGTGTAATGTTCCGATGGATCGAGCAGGAAGAGTTTTACGTCGATAATCCCGAGGATTTGATCAGGCGTATCGGCATAAACGGGGACGCGCCGATGTCGTTTATCTTTTAAACGCACGATTGCTTCCTCGTTAGTTAAATCATCCGGCAGCATGAAACTGTCCACGCGCGGCGTCATGCAATCCTTTGCCGTTCGATCACCGAGCTTGATGATTTCCTGGATCATTTCGGCTTCGCCTTCGTACAACGTGCCTTCCTCTTCACCGATCTGAAGCAGCGTTCCCAATTCCTCGTCGCTTAAACGCGGTCGACTGCCAAGATGTGCTGGCGTGAAACGAGCGATCACATAATCGCTCACCGACTCGAGTCCGCGGCCGATGCGATCAAGAAACGGCATCGCGACTTGCAAGGTGAAAGCGCCGATAACTGAAAGCTTTGACGGCGCCGCGAGGGCAACCAGTTTCGGCACCAAATCGCAGAGCAACACCACGATGGCAAAGATCAGGATGCCGGTCAACCATTGTGGGACGCTCCCCGCAAGGGGGCCTTCCCACAGGAAAAAAAGACACAATACGACCAGCAGCACGTTGACTAACCCGTCTCCCAGCAGCAGCACATTCAAAACGTGGCGCGGATTTTCGCGGAAAATCTGTATGAAATTCGTAAGCCCCGTATGATTTTCTTCCAGACGGCGCAGCTGATGCGGCTTCAGCAAAAAGAGCGCTGTTTCCACTCTGGAAAACAACGCGGAGCAGAAGATCAAAATGCCGAGGGCGCCCAGCACAACAGCCAGAGTAAGGGCACTCATTTTTGCGGCACTAAAACCCGCGCACCTTGCGTGGCCTTTTCGGCGCGAAGGACAGGAGAGGGAGGACGACGTCCCTCGGAAGAGTTGGTGGTTAGTGGTTTGCTCATCCTCTGAGCCGCAAGCAAGTTAAAGCTCCCGATGAACAAACGCGAGAGGATTTCACAGTGGCTGACCGAAGCGACTGGGGAAGATGTGAAACCGCACCAGGCAGACGTGGAAAAACATCCGTATTACCGCGCGTTTTTTCGTTGCTGGAACGAGCAGCGGTACTATGAGGCGCACGATGTCCTGGAACAGCTTTGGCTCAACACCAAATCGCCCGACGGCAACTTCTTCAAGGGATTGATTCAGGCGGCCGGCGCCTTCGTTCATCTGCAAAAGCACTTTGAATATCCGTCGCACGTTAAGCACAGCAGGCGCTTGTCTCCCGCCGTGCGTTTGTTTCGGCTAGCGCAGAGAAATCTGGCGAGCTTCGCGCCGTGGCATCACGGGCTGGATGTTGCGGCACTTTGCCAGCTTTTGAGTCGGTACGGCGATGAGATCATCGTATCGGATTACACAATCAATCCTTGGTCACCGGAAACCGCGCCGGAGTTGCAGTTACGATAAGGTAGGGCCGGTTCACCCGAACCGCCCATGCGATTGAGGTCAATCGCCTCTATCTCGTGAAGATCAATTTGATCCCCGCAATGATCAGCACTGTCGCAAGGCAAAGCGAGATTAAGCGGACGGCGAAACGCCTGCTCCCCAGATGCGAGCCGATAATGCCGCCGATAATTGCCGCCGCTGCGAGAATGAATCCGAGCGAAGGTATCGTGCGTACCTTTGTGAAGTATCCAACCAGTCCGGCGATCGAGTTGACCCAGATGAATAGCGCTGACACGGCGGCGGCTTGCCGAATGTGAGCCCAGCGACAAAAAAGCAGGACCGGCGTGAGAAAAATTCCGCCTCCAGTTCCGGTCAATCCTGCAAGGAATCCGAGCGCTGCGCCCACGCTTATCGCGACCGGTTGCGACGGAGCAGATGTTTGCGGCGGATCGCTACGGCGAACCAGTAATCGCGCCGCGGAGAACAGCAGCACAACACCGATGAGAATCTTCAGGACCGAAGCGGACGGCTGCAAATAACCACCGAGATATGCTGCCGGAATGGAGAGCAGCGCGAATGGCCAAAACAACTTCCACGAGAAATACCCGGCGCGCCAAAACTGGAATGTGCCGATGGACGCGACCAAAATGTTCAGCACAAGGGCAGTGGGACGAATGACGATGGGCACAATTCCAAACAACGTCATCGTTGCGATGTAACCTGACGCACCGGCATGACCGACCGACGAGTAAAGTAAAGCGATTACTCCGATGGCGAGGAAAAGAAGAACGAGGTGCGTCGTGTCCACCGAAGCAGGAATGCCGAATGCCCAATGACAAATCAACGACAAATGACAAAAGGGCGTGATTCGTTAGATCGTTACATTGTTACATCCGATTTGCGGTTTAATCGTTCAACGATTTGAAATGGCGCAGCATGATAACTCGCTTCCGCTTTGGGTTTCTGGCGTTAGTTTGGTTGGTGACAGCAAATCACAACGATGCTGGCCCGACACCACTGGATGCCCGGCGCGCAGAGAGCGCCGCTACAAAAATGAGCGAGCACACGAACCGGCTAGCGCATGAGAAGTCGCCATACCTTCTCCAGCACGCGCACAATCCCGTGGACTGGTATCCATGGGGCGAAGAAGCCTTCGCAAAAGCTCGCCGTGAGAACAAGCCGATCTTTCTCTCAGTTGGCTATTCGACGTGCCACTGGTGTCACGTCATGGCGCATGAATCGTTCGAAAACGAAGAAGTAGCCGCGATCATGAATCGCGAGTTCGTGAACATCAAAGTGGACCGGGAAGAACGCCCCGATGTTGACCGCGTTTATATGACCTTTGTTCAAGCGACGACAGGCAGCGGCGGCTGGCCGATGAGTGTTTGGTTGACGCCCGATCTGAAGCCGTTTGTTGGCGGGACGTACTTTCCTCCAGAGGAGCGATACGGTCAGCCAGCTTTCAAAAAAGTGCTGGAGCGGATCGCAACAGCCTGGAAGGAAGATCACGATAAAATTGTGGAGCAGGGAAATAAGATCGTTGAGGCGCTCCGCGAGTCTCAATCAGCTGCACCGAGTGAAGGGAAAATCGACGGCTCCGTTGCAGATGCTACCTATCATCAAATCGATCGCAGTTATGACCCGAAGGAAGGTGGATTCGGTACTGCACCGAAATTTCCGCGGCCAGTCACGCTCAATTTCCTCACGCGATTCTACGCGCGCGATCCCAAGAGCGATTCCGGCAAACACGCTCTCGATATGGCGCTGTTCACGCTCCGCAAAATGGCTGCAGGCGGAATGCACGATCACATTGGCGGCGGATTTCACCGTTACTCGGTTGATCGTTACTGGCACGTGCCGCACTTCGAGAAAATGCTTTACGATCAGGCGCAGCTCGCCAACGCTTATCTCGACGCAGTACAAATTTCGCGCGATCCTCACCTCAATCCTCTCCCCGGCCAGGGAAAGGCGGACGCGAAAGCGCCGGTGAGGGTCGAGTTCGAAGCAGTTGCGCGCGACATCCTCGATTACGTCGCTCGCGACATGACGTCGAAAGAAGGCGGCTTTTTCTCAGCCGAGGACGCCGACAGCCCCGTTGTAGGAATCGATGATCCCAGCCATAAGAAGACCGCCGAAGGCGTATTCTATATTTGGACGAAAAAAGAGATTGATGATGCACTCGGAGATTCGGCCGAGGTTTTCGATTTCCACTACGGCGTCCAAGCGCACGGCAACGCCCCGGAAGGAAGCGATCCGCACGATGAATTCCGAGGGAAAAACATTTTAATCGAGCGCCACACGATCGCTGATACCGCTCGGCATTTTAAGAAGCGTGAAGGAGAGATTGCGAGGATCCTCAGGCAATCGCGCGAGAAGTTGTTTGGGATCCGAGGGCAACGTCCGCGCCCCCACC
Organism: Verrucomicrobiota bacterium; assembly: GCA_003219945.1. Classification (GTDB taxonomy): domain Bacteria; phylum Verrucomicrobiota; class Verrucomicrobiia; order Chthoniobacterales; family UBA10450; genus Udaeobacter. Next base: position 7,217 of record QHQV01000317.1, read on the forward strand.
TGGACGACAAAGTCATTTCCGCTTGGAACGGCCTGATGATCTCCGCCTACGCCCGGGCCGCGCAAGTAATCGACGAGCCGCGCTATCTCGAGATCGCAACGCGCTCCGCGAATTTTGTGCGGGCAAAGTTGTACGATCCATCGCGCAAGATTTTGTATCGCAGTTACCGGGAGGGCCGAAGCAATATCGAAGGGTTCGCTGACGACTACGCGATGGTGATCCAGGGTTTTCTCGACCTTTACGAAGCATCATTCGATGTCGAATGCCTGAAGTTCGCGATCGAGTTACAGGATATACAGGACCGTCTGTTTTTCGATGAGAAGAACGGCGGTTACTTCAGCAGTAGCGGCCGGGATGAGAGCGTGTTCGTACGGATAAAAGACGATAATGACGGTGCCGAGCCTGCTGCGAGCTCTATCGCTGCGCTGAATCTGCTCCGGTTATCGCAGATCTATGACGACCGAAAGATAGCTGAACGGGCGAAAAAGACGATCGATGCGTTTGCTACCATACTTTTGCAGTTCCCCAGCGGTATGCCGCAGATGCTTGTCGCCGTCGAAAACTCGTTAGGCAAGCCGCGCCAGATCGTGATCTCGGGGAAGAAGGATTCGTCCGAAACCAAAGCATTACTTAGAGAAGTTCATCGTCATTTTCTCCCAAACACAATTGTGATTCTGGCCGATGCGAACGAAGGGCAGAAATACCTCGGCGAAAGAAACGAGGCGCTTCGTGCGATGTCGCCGGTCGAAGGGAAACCAGCCGCGTACGTATGTGAGAATTTCACCTGCAAAGCGCCGGTGACCGACCTGAAGCAACTCGGCGACTTGCTGAAGTTGTAGGCCTTCGCCGAGCGCTCGCTACGCGACGCGGCCGCAGCAGTTCTTATATTTTTTCCCGCTGCCGCAGGGGCAAGGTTCGTTGCGACCGACTTTCGGCAACGAACGGCGAATTGGCAGATCGATCGATACTTCGCCAACCCCATCGCCGTCACCGTCTGCGCCCACCGCGGCCATCGCGCTGACTGGGTGTCGGATGCGCGCGTCGGCGGTTGCTGTTGGCGCGGTTGGCCCTTCTTCGCGCAGGAGGAACTGCGGCAACGTTGCCAGGAAATTCTCGAACGCCTGCAGATTGGAAGTGCTGCGAAACAGATTGTTCAGAACTTCATTCTTAATGTTCGCCATCAATTCGACGAACATGTCGTATGCTTCGGTCTTGTATTCGATGAGCGGATCCTTTTGCGCGTAGCCGCGGAGATAAACGCCCTCGCGCAACGCGTCCATGGCGTAAAGGTGCTCCTGCCACAGGCGATCAATCGCGTTCAGAATGATGTAACGCTCCAGGCTTTTGACGGCAGTCGGTTCTTCATGATTTGATTTGCGCTCGTAAGCGTTCTTTATCTTTTCGATCAGGAACTGCGTGTTCTCTTCAGCATTCCGGGTTTCGAATTGCGCTTTCTCCTTAGTCAGCCCCAGTGGAAACGTCGTGTTTACCCAGTGAATGAGACCCGTGTAATTCGGTTCATCGCCACCAAAATATTCTTTCACTCTTACTGGCACGGCTTCATCGATCACGTCGTAAATGTGCGTGCGCGGTTCCTCGGAATCGATGACTTCATTGCGCCAGGTGTAAACGACCTCGCGCTGCATGTTCATGACGTCGTCGAAATCGAGAGTCCGTTTTCGGACGAGATAGTTGCGTTGCTCGACCCGCTTTTGCGCTGTCTCAACGGATTTGTTCAGCCACCGATGCTCAAGCTCCTGACCTTCCTCAAGTCCGAAGCGTTCCATGATTTTTGTCATGCGATCGGCGGCGCCGAAGTTCCGCATCAGATCGTCTTCAAAACTCACGTAAAACCGCGATGCGCCGGGGTCGCCCTGGCGTGCGCAGCGTCCGCGCAGTTGCCGATCGATCCGCCGGGCCTCGTGGCGCTCGGTGCCGACGACCATTAGTCCGCCCAGGTCTATAACGCCAGGTCCCAGCTTAATATCCGTGCCGCGTCCAGCCATGTTGGTCGAAATCGTGACCGTGCCTGGTTGTCCAGCGCGCGCCACGATCTCGGCTTCCTGCATGTGGAACTTTGCGTTCAACACGTTGTGCGCAATTTTCTCCCGCTTCAGCATCCGGCTGAGCAACTCCGAAGCTTCCACGCTCACCGTGCCAACCAGCACCGGCTGACTTTTCGCGTGTGCTTCTTTGATTTCCTTGATGACGGCGTTGTATTTTTCGCGACGCGTTTTGTAGATACGATCGTTGTTATCCGTCCGCCGTATCGGCCGGTTCGTCGGAATCATGTTGACGTCGAGCTTGTAAATGTCGTGGAACTCTGCCGCTTCCGTCTCGGCCGTGCCGGTCATTCCCGCCAGCTTCTGATAGAGGCGGAAATAATTCTGGATCGTAATGGTCGCCAGGGTTTGCGTTTCGCGGTCGATCTGCACGCCTTCCTTGGCTTCCACTGCCTGATGCAGCCCGTCGCTCCAACGGCGCCCCGGCATTTTGCGTCCGGTGAATTCGTCGACGATGACAACCTTGTTGTCTTCGATTACATACTGGACGTCTTTCTCGAACAGGCAAAAGGCGCGGAGTAACTGTGAGATGTTGTGGATGCGCTCCGCCTGCGTGTCGCAATGTTGCTGGCGTTCTGCCTTTTTCTTGTCCTTCTCTTCTGGGGAGAGCGTCTCGTCGAGATCGATCTCGGTGAATTCGTTAATTAGATCCGGCAAAACAAATGAGTTCGGATCATCGGGATTGAGAAAGCTACGGCCCTGCTCCGAGAGATCGGATTCGTTCGATTTCTCGTCTATGGTGAAGAACAATTCTTCCTTGAGCGCAAACAGTTCTTCTTTGCGCGTGTCCTGGAAAAAGGAAAGCTCAGCCTTATCGATGGCGCGACGCTTGTCAGGGTCTTCCATCATGCGCAAAAGCTGCTTATTGCGCGGCTGACCGAGTTTCACCTTGAACATGAGACGACCGCCCATCTCGACGTCGCCCTGCTCAAATTTCTCGATCGCTTCGCTCGCTACGCGGTTGCAAAGCATGTTTTGCTTCCGCACCAACTGCTCGATCAGCGGCTTCCATTTGTCGTACTGATGGGTGGAAATCGTCGCAGGCCCGCTGATGATGAGCGGGGTCCGCGCTTCGTCGATGAGAATGGAATCGACTTCATCGACGATCGCGTAGCAATAGCCGCGCTGCACCTGTTGTTCGCGCGTTGTGGCCATGCCGTTGTCGCGCAGATAATCGAAGCCGAACTCGCTGTTCGTGCCGTACGTGATGTCCATCGCGTACTGCTCGCGACGCGAATCGGGTTCCTCATCGTGTTGAATGCAGCCAACCATTAGCCCGAGGAAACCGTAAAGTTGTCCCATCCATTCCGCGTCGCGTCTGGCCAGGTAATCGTTTACCGTCACAAGGTGCGCGCCTCGGCCAGTGAGCGCGTTCAGGTAAAGCGGCAACGTTGCGACCAAAGTTTTACCTTCGCCGGTCGCCATTTCCGCGATTCGACCCCTATGCAAAACGATACCGCCGAGCAATTGCACGTCGAAGTGCACCATGTCCCAGACCATCGGCTGATCGCATACCGTGAAGCTGTGTCCCCGATCCTTGAGCCGGCGCGCAGCGTTTTTCACCACTGCAAATGCTTCCGGCAGGATTTCATCCA
>QHQV01000109.1 GCA_003219945.1 Verrucomicrobiota bacterium
GACTCGGTCGAGCAAGAGCGAAGTGTTGCGCGCACATTGCGCAGCGATTGCGGAGGAGGAAACGATTCTGCGCGAAGGCGGCGGCAAGGCCGGTCACGAGCGTCAGCGCAAGTGGGGACGCTTGCCCGTACGCGAGCGATTGAATCAGTTGCTCGACAAAGATTCGCCGTTCTTCGAGGTCGGGCTCTGGGCCGCATACAAGATGTATGAGCAATGGGGGAAGATCCCCGCGGCCGGAGTCGTGACCGGCATCGGAAATGTTGAGGGCGTTCCGTGCATGATCGTCGCCAACGATGCCACTGTGAAAGCAGGCGCGTTTTTTCCGGCAACGACCAAAAAGGTCATTCGTGCGCAGCGGCTCGCCTTCGAATGCGCGCTGCCGCTCATTTACCTCGTTGATTCCGCTGGCGTGTTCCTGCCAATGCAGGATGAAATTTTTCCTGATGAAGACGATTTCGGCCGGATCTTTCGAAATAACTCGGTGATTTCAGCGGCGGGCGTCCCGCAGTTTGCCGCGATCATGGGTAATTGCGTGGCCGGCGGCGCGTACCTGCCGGTGTTGTGCGACAAGATTTTGATGACCCAGGGGAGCGGGCTTTATCTCGCAGGGCCGTCACTGGTGAAAGCGGCCATTGGTCAGATCGTCGATGCGGAAGAACTGGGCGGCGCGCGAATGCATTCGGAGATCAGTGGCACGGTGGACTTTTTTGAAAAGGACGATTCGTCATGTCTCAAGCGCCTTCGCTCGTTAGTCGCGTTGTTGCCGGAAGTGAGTGGTAGGGCGCGACCGCCGGGCGCGCCGAGTTCAAAAACATCTAAGCCGGCGAAGAATCCGGACAGCGTTTACGATCTGATTAGTTTTGATGGCCGGAAAAATTATGATGTGCGCGATCTGCTGGCCACGATCGTCGACGAAAATTCAATGGATGAATACAAGGCCGATTACGGCAAAACGCTCGTGACTGCCTATGCCCGCATCAATGGCCGCTCCGTCGGCATCGTCGCCAACCAACGCGTGCAAGTCAGGACGAAAAAGGAAGGAATCCAGATGGGCGGCGTTATTTATTCCGATAGCGCCGATAAAGCGGCGCGGTTCGTGATGGATTGTAATCAGACGAATTTGCCGATCATTTTTTTCCAGGACGTCAGCGGGTTCATGGTCGGACTCGACGCGGAAGAGAGCGGCATCATTCGTAGCGGCGCGAAACTGGTGAACGCGGTGAGCAATTCCGTTGTGCCGAAGATCACCGTGATTGTTGGGGGATCGTTTGGGGCCGGCAATTACGCGTTGTGCGGGAAGGCGTACGATCCGCGATTTATCGTTGCATGGCCGAACGCGCGTTACGCAGTGATGGGCGCCGCGCAAGCGTCGGACACCGTGTTCTCAATTTTGGCCAAGGCGCGCGAACGCGGCGACAAGAAAGCGTCGCCCGAGGAACTGGAGGAACTTCGCGCAAAAGTGAAACAGAGTTATGAAGAGCAAACCGATATTCGCTATGGCGCCGCTCGCGGCTGGGTGGACGCTATCATTCAACCAGACGAAACGCGCGACGTGCTGATCCGCCTTTTGGGATTCGTCTCGCGCCCGATGCCCAAAGCGCATTTCCATACAGGAGTCATCCAAACGTAATTCGTCATTCGTCATTCGGATCTCGTCATTCACATCATGCCTGTCGTTCTAATCGAAAAAGAATCGCCGCAAATAAATGTGGTAACCCTCAATCGGCCTGAGCGCCGGAACGCGCTTACTCTCGAGCTGCTAACCGAACTGTGTGCGGCCATTAACGTCGCGTCAGAGCAACCGGAGCAGCGCGTTTTAATCTTGCGCG
>QHQV01000318.1 GCA_003219945.1 Verrucomicrobiota bacterium
CGAAATCGCAAAATCTGAAATTCATCGAATGCAGATTGTGCCTTGTCGTTAAGTCGCTGCTCGGCTCGGGCTGCTTCTTGGATCGGGTGTTTGTATTTCTTACCGTCGGTCGGCCATTTCTTCTTGCCTTCGAACGATACGTATCGCTCGGCGAAGTTGATTCCGACAAACGCAACGCAGATTGGATTGCCGCCTCCTCTCTTGAATTGATTGACCTGATTAACTAGATCGTTAATCACGCGATCGATCTGTTTGATCATCGCTTTTGCGAGGATCTTCGTTTCCGCACCGATCTCAATGGTCGCGATCGGGCCGCGCGCCACCAACATTCCTTTTTCCGTTAATGCAACAGCAGCCGGAACCAATTCCCCGAATGTGCCATCACCACGTCGTCCCGGCTTGCCGGTCATGAGATTTTCAGATTTACCACGCGTTCGTGATGCTGGACCCGCTCGACGAGTCTCGTCGATTTTCCGAGCGCGACTAAGTCCTCGTATAGCTGCGATGCGACCAGATCGCCGAGATTCGCAATGCGATGGCGATAAGGTTTGCCTTCGAAGAGGCCACGGAAGATGCGGAGCAACGCGTATTTCTCGTCACTCATCGCTCGACTGTTAGCGTCGAGTACGTTGCGCCGAAGGCTCGGGGCATCGCGGTGGCAAGATGAAGACGTTGCTCGGCAATCTTCAAATACGCTGCCTCGATCTCATTGCCGATGCTGTTTCTGCCGGTCGCAATCGCTGCAAGATTCGTAGTGCCGGTTCCGACAAACGGATCGAGAACGGTGTCGCCAGCAAATGAAAACAGTTTGATCAAACGTTCGGCCAAAATCTGCGGGTACGGCGCTGGATGGCCGCGACGCGTCGATTCCCCTTTGATGTCGACCCAAGCGGAGCGGAGCCACGATTTCATTTCCTTTCTCGTCAACATCGAAAGTGCTTTTTGGATTGATAAGGGTGAACGGTATTCGCCGCCCTTTCTTAGGAAGAGTATGTATTCCGCGTCTTTCTTGATGATCGCGCCGGGCTGATATGGCTTACCGTAAAACCCGGCGCCGTTGCCTTTTGCTTCGGTTAGACCGTTTGCGATTTTAAACCACAAGATTGGCGTAAGCGCGTCGAGACCGAAAGACCGAACGCGCACCATGATGTCCGCATGCAGAGGCATCACGCGGTGGCGGCCTTTCTTGCGCGGAATGCAAACATCCCCTACGACGCAGCAGATTCTCCCGCCAGGCACGAGCACTCGGGCACACTCGTTCCAAACTTTATCGAGTTCGTCGAGAAATGCGTTGTAATCTTCGACTTCCCCAAGTTGATTGTCGTTCCTTTCGTATTTCTTCAGCGTCCAATACGCCGGCGATGTAACAATGAGGTGAATGCTTGCATTCGGAATCCAGCACAGATCGCGCGCATCGCCGAGGCGCAGACGATGTTCGGTTCGGTCAAAAGGCGCTGGCCACGGATGCGATCGGTAATATTCATTAAGCGCTAGTAGCTTGTTGATCGCGCCCCGTTCGTTGTCGGCGTAATCAATTTGTGCAGTATCGGGATCAACAACTCTTGGAGGAGCCGAAGCGTCCCCGCGCTTTTCTTTCGGCCGATGATGGCGAAAACCGTTGCTATTACTCGGCTTGCCGTTCGCTGACTTCCGAACGAAGTAGAGCTGTTCCTGCTCTTTGGTGCGGGCACTTTTTTTTGAGCCGATCGAGGCGTAGGATGTTTTCCTCGCGACGGGGGATTTCCGCATAGTGATGTTTTAGCATACGACAGTTTGGAAAGCTACGAAATCGCAGTGTTCTGACTGCATGTGATCGATCCTCGTGTTTTGGGCTACCACGACTGATCGAGTGTTTATGTTCGCTTTTCTGGCATTGGCCACGGTGGTACTCATCGTCTTGCAAAATAAATTACGAATCACTTCACTCAGTCGGAGAGGAACTTACACCTGAAATCTGCGGGCGACCCTGGACAGAAGCTGAAACGCCTGTACATGAGGAGGGATGAAATTGATCAACGCGCCGATCCGCGCTGCCCGCAGGGGCGGGCGGACGGCATAAAGGCTCGTTAGATTTTCGCCAAGTTGGAGCCCGCACTTCGCGGCACCCCAGTGGTCGAATCTTACCACGCACGGGTTTTTTGCGTCGGTATCCCGAACCTCACTTAGCCAATCACATTTAACAACTTAGAAATTTATGAAATCAATACTTCAAATTAATCACAAACAGCGTGGCTCACGTCGCGACAACCGCGAACGACGTAGTCACCAGAGTTTTCCACTAACAGATTACAACTATCATCCGACAGCGGAAGCAGAGGCGATTTCGACCGAGGAACGACCGCCCATTAAGTCGCCGGCCTTTCACAAATTGAGCAGTGAATTCTTCGGCGCGGAAACAAGCTGGGATTATCGTGTCGAGCTTTTGTTCTTCATTCTGATCACTTGCCTCGCCGCGTGGCCAATCATGTCCATGCTCATCGCAGTGGTTCGCATGATCAGAAATTACTAGGAGCGGGAAAAATCCGCGACCGGTACGGCCCCACTAAAGCTAAGCAATTGTGAAGATTAGCGGTTGCCGCCCACGACGCCGCGAATAGTTTGGCGTGAGTAGGTGAGCATTTATGAGAGCCATAACAAAGCTCTTGCAAATCGTTATCTGGTTGGCGCTGACAGTGGCCGGCTTCCATGCGCTAGCGGCGAAGGAGCCGCTTTATGACGGTCTCGGCTCCTATTCGCGCAAGATCACGACTAAATCGGCCGAAGCACAACGCTATTTCGATCAAGGTCTCGGTTTTCTCCACGGATTCAATCATCGCGCGGCGATCCGCGGGTTTCAGCAAGCCGCGGAACTCGATCCGCAATGCGCGATGGCGCATTGGGGAGTAGCGCTGGCGTGCGGTCCGCACATTAATTCCATCGCTGTTCCAGCGGCCGCAGCGGAGCTTGCGTGGAAGGAGCTTGAACTCGCTCAAAAGAATGCGGGGAACGCGTCGCCGGTCGAGCGAGCGCTCATCGGTGCCCTCGCAAAACGTTACGCTAATCCGCAGCCGGAAGATCGCAGCGGACTTAATCGCGCTTATGCCGATGCCATGCGCGAAGTGTGGAAAGAATATCCAAAGGATCCAGACGTTGGCGCTCTTTTCGCAGAAGCAATGATGAACTTGCGGCCTTGGGATCAATGGACACCGGAGGGCAAGCCAGAACCTGGAACGGATGAAGTCCTCGCTACGCTCGAAGCGGTGCTAAGGTTGAATCCGAAGCATCCCTTCGCGAATCATCTTTACATTCACGCGGTGGAAGCATCGCCGAATCCGGAACGCGCGAGCGCCGCGGCGGACCGACTTCGCGATTTACAGCCGGGCCTCGCTCACAACGTGCATATGCCATCGCACATTGATATTCGCACCGGACGCTGGTTGGAGGCCGTCGACACCAATACCAAAGCAGTGGCGGCAGATCAACATTATCAACAGGTCTTCGGCCCGCCCAAAGGATTTCTAAATGTGTACGTCGCGCATAACCGGCACATGCTCGCCTACGCCGCGATGATGACGGGCCAGCGCGATCTGGCGATGAAACACATTCGCGCCATGGTCGCCGAGTTGCCGGCAGATTTTCTCAAGGAAAACGCACTACAAGCGGAAGGATTCGTCGCGATGCCGTTGGAAGTGATGGTGCGGTTTGGGCTCTGGGACGAAATCCTGGCTGAGCCGGAACGCTATACGGAAAGCATGTGGTTCACCCGCGCATTTCATCATGCCACCCGAGCGATCGCATTTGCTGCCAAGAGCGACACAGCCAGCGCGCGCAAAGCACAGAGCGTTTTCCTTGAACGCGCCAAACTCGTGCCAAAAGAGGAGTCTCTCGGCAACAACAGTTGTGAGGCGATTCTCGATGTCATGAAACCTATGGTCGAAGGCGAAATCCTCGTCGCGGAAGGAAAGACCGACAGCGGCATCAAGCAGCTGCGAGCTGCAATAAAAAAGGAAGACGTTCTCAAATACGATGAGCCGCCCGGGTGGTTAATTCCGGTGCGCCATTCTCTCGGAGCGGTTCTCATGAAGCGCCAGCGCTTTGCCGAGGCCGAGCAGGTATATCGCGAAGATCTCGCACGCTTGCCCGAAAACGGGTGGGCATTGTTGGGACTCGCAGAAAGTTTGCGGAAGCAAAACAAAAACGCAGACGAAGTTGCTCAAACCCAGGCGAAGTTTAAACAAGTTTGGGCAAAAGCCGATCTGACCATCACCACTTCGTGTCTTTGCCAGCCGCAGACGTGACCAACTGCCGGACAGAAACCAGGATCAGTTGAGCTGACGTTTTCTCAAACCGGAGCAGAAACCTACAGCTTTGCGTAAACGCCCATCAGTGGGCGACGCGATGGTGTCGGTGAACGAAAGTCGCTGACAAAACCGTCCTTGGTGCGAATTTCAACATGACCAACGCTTCGCGCGGTCCCATATACGAGCACCGAACCAACGGGCGCAGAGAATGGATCCGTGACCGATAATCTTTTGAATCCGTAGTTGTTGACAAGTTCGGACGCAGCGTCTCTGGCAAGGTCGGTCTTCGGGCGGGAATCGATGACTCCTGAAGCGAGCAACGCGTCTTTGACGTAGTGCCAGCATCGCGAGCGCGAATGCGCATGAGCGCGCTCCTGCGCGAGCGTTGCCGCTTGCACCAATCTGTTGTCGATACGCCGATCGACTTTGGCAAGCGGGTAAACGATTCGGTTTGGATAATAGTCGGTAATCACAGGCACGGATTCCCTTTTACCCTGCAGAGATCTGAAACTGAAACGGCTACCATGCTGCACCGTTTGATTTACGGCCGGCTGATTCATCGGGCGCACCGGTTCCATCGTAAAGGTCGCCCGCGAGGCCGCCTTGTCGACTGGTTGCATCGGCTTTTGCGCAGCCACCCTCATCGGTTTTTCAGTGCTCGTGCGCACCGATTCTGTCAAAAGCTTTTTCGTCTTTTTAGAAACCGTCGGCGCTGTCTTTGCCGTGATCACCTGGACTACATCGTTTGTGACCTCGTCGCTGCGACTGTCGCCGCCCAAAGTGGACGGCGCCAAGCCCTGGCCACGTGCGCCGGCGCTGAACGTCACCGAAACTAATGCAGTTGCTAGTGCTAAGAAGATTGCTGGTCTCGGCACGAGGGCGAGGTATGCCGGAAATCACAAACCATGGCAAGCTTTTTTTTCGATAAAAATCGTTCGCGACTCGTCGCTTACCGGGGCCGCGGTATTCGGCGCTGATCGGAATAACGAGCCTCCTTGTCAATCGCCAGGGAAATAATCCGACCCAGACCCCGGCGGAGGACCAAACATCTGGTCGCGATCCATAAGAACCCGGTTTCGATGACGGGGCACGACGTCTTCTTCGTCCGGCGCGACGACCGCAGTGCGGCCAGACGGCAGACGCAGGATCAATCGCCCATCGGATGTGATACCCATAACGCGACTGCGCATCAAGCGAGTGCGGCCCTGCTGGGAGTATGCGGCAGAACTCCGGCCAGCGCGTGCGCGTTTGGATTTCGAGGCAACAGAATTTTCTCTGCTCTGCGAACTCGACTGGCTTGCGGTAGTTGGCGGTTGTTCGGTGTTTGCCTGAGCTGATGCATTTGCGTCCGGGGCCGCAGAACCAGCAGTGTCGGGCGTCGGTGCCGCAGAATTTTCCGCTGAGTTTGTTGGAGCAGCGGGCTGTGATTGAGCGCTCGCTATTTGAGCCTGCTGAACATCGGCAGGCGCGACGTGAAACGGATTTCGAGTCATCGCGGCGTTTGCTGGAGCTGGAGTTTCTGGCAGGGCAGTTGGGTTCACTGGTTGCGATGACACAACGGCGGGTGGTTTGGACGAACTGTTTGGAGGGACTTGAGTTATCGTGCGTGGCTGACTTGCCGCTGGTGAAGAGTCCGGCACACCAATCAAAACGCCAATTTGCTTTGGCTTTTGGATGTCGCGAACCAACTTGCCGATTGAGTCCGGGAAAACCACGGGCGCAATTGCCGCGGCCAGCAACACAAGGACGCCAACCACCGCCACGGTTCGCGCCAGGTTTCTCGGTCGCGCTTCTCTCGGCCGCGGAACGCTTGTCCTCAAAGGGATACCATATCGATCTGACAGTGCGCGCCGGCGCTCAATTTTCCCAAGCGATTGGCGAATCATTTCCGTCACGACCAGTAAATCTTTTGGACGCTGATCGGGGTCGCGGTGCAACAGCCTGCCTAACAAGGACCGCAATGGCTTTGGAAACCCTGAAAACTTCGGACCGCGCTGGAGCGCGTTGGCTGAGAGCGCAACGCCAGTGAGCAAAAAATAAAGCGTCACACCGAGTGAGTAGATTTCCGAGCGGATGTCCGTCGTCGGCAGGCTAAATTGTTGATCAATTACGGCCTGTTCGCCGGCAGCTATGTCAGGCACATTTGATTCAATTGGCTGAGGCTCGGGCCCTGCCATTATCACCGGCAAGCCAAAGTTGGTGATCTTCACCAACGGCCAACTGCCTTCTGCGGTCTGCCCTGGCACCAGCATGATGTCACAAGGCTGAATGGGGGGATACGGGAGCTTATGAAAACCGGCCGAGGACAATACACTGACGATCTGTTCGCCCACTCGTAATGCGGCGTCAGCCGGCATCGGTCCGTGACTGCGTACCCATGACCCAAGTGTCTCACCCGAAAGCCGCTCGCACACATAAACGTAATCGTCAGCTTCGCGTCCAAAATCGAGGACCTTGGCAATATTGACGTGCCGCAGCTTCTGACCGGCCGATACTTGCTCCTCAAATCTCTCGCGGTCGGCCGAATCGATACTCTCTGTCGGGATCAGCA
>QHQV01000110.1 GCA_003219945.1 Verrucomicrobiota bacterium
AAATGCCGAGGCGAAACGGCGACGGCTGGCTCTGTTTGACGGACTTGTTGAAAAGAGGCCCGCTGACCTTCTGATCAAAGAAATGCGGGGCTATGAGCACCCTGAAGAGTACTTTGTATTTTTCGATCGAAATCACTTGTTTCAGTTTAGCGATCAAATCGCTGAGATGCCGTTCCACGGCAATTTTCCGACTGAAGCGGATTACTTGTTCGAACGGAACCGCGATCAGGCAAAGCAACTGGTCCGTGAGCATTATCCTCGGCTGCATGTGCCTGACGTAAAGCCGTTCAACGATGTGCTTGAGGCGCTTGAGTTCCTCAAATCGACGGAACAACTGTGGGTGCTCAAAGGTCAGGATGACAGCGTCAAGACATTCGTTCCGGATGTTGACGATCCGAAACTCGCTGCCAGACAGATCATCGAGACCTTGAAAGAAAACAAGGCAGCGTATGACTGTTCCGGATTTATCCTCGAAGAGTTAATCAATCCCGCGATCGAGATAACACCGGAAAAAATCTATTACGATGGCGTGCCGCTGGCCGTCGTGGTCGAGTTTGAAAACAAACCGTTCGGCAGCGGGAATATTTCCATTCAGACCGGGTGCTCTCAGAATCTGCTCTTCCCGATCGGAATGAGCGACAAGATCAACGCCATCGCTTTTCCCCCAGTCGTCGACACAATGGCAAAGCAGCACAAAGGGTTGTTTTACTGGGATGCTTCGCTTCTCATCGACAAACGGACCGGCAAAATCTACTTTGGCGAATTCTGTTCAAACCGTCCCGGCTATAACTCACTGTTGACCGAGCTCGCGCAGTGTTCGTCAGTGCATCATTATTTTTCATCCGTTGTTCGAAAACAGAACCCCTTCAAAGTGGGAACAGTGGCCACTTCAGTTTTGCTCTTGAACCCGGCCACAGACGAGGAGACTGGCCGCACACCAGAGGGTACGCGCATCGATTACAAACTAGACATCGAGAAAAATTTGTGGCTATGGGATGTCCGTCGCGAAGGTAACCGCCTCGTGACCGTGGGCGACGACTGGAACCTGGGAGTCGTGACCGGGGCGGGTGATTCAATCGATGAGGCAGTCAATTCGATGTACAAAAGCGTGGACGGCTTCTCTTTTGCCGGGGCCTATTACCGACCGAAATCCGATTTTTTATCGCTCGATTATCCTACATCGATATTGAACCGCGTTAATTACGGGCTGGAGAAGAAGCTGTATCAACTGCCCTTCAACGTAAGGGTCGCGGACATTAAGAAGTAGTAATGCCGAACACCCTCGCGGCGTTGGCATGCATGACTGCTTCATGTTCGGCTTGTTCCATCTCAAGCGCCTCCACCGCTCCCAAATACTCTTTCTGTGAGTACAATGGATAATCGGTTCCGAACAGGAACTTCTCGTAGGAATACAAAAAAACCCGAACCTGTTCCATGCGTTGTTTAAATACCTCGACGTCATGAGCAGTGATCGACCTGTTTTCGGCAAAGAATGCTGACATGTCGGCATAGACATTTTGATTTTTCGCCAGGACGGCTGCGCAGTCGATCAGCCACGGGTTGCCCATATGCGCCATGACAATGGTGAGATTTGGAAACCGAGTCGCTACGCGATCAACCTGTAATGGGTGCGAATATTCAAGTAAACCCGTGCTGCCGGTTTCGAGAACGCCCGTATGAAACATAATAGGCACATCGTACTTCTCACAATACTCGTACAACTGATGCAGTCGCTCGTCGTTGGCCGAATATTCCTCGTAACCAAGATAAAACTTCAATCCCACGATCCTGTCCTCATGCAAAAGTTGCGTCAGCTCCTCGACGTACTTTAGCTCGACGGTTTTTGAGAAAACGCAGTTTATGATCGCCCACAGCCTGTCTGATTGTCTGACTGCTTCCAGCACCTGGCCGGCATTGGAAATGTCGCCGGGCAGCGTCTCGGCGATTACGATGGAGGCGTCGATTTCCGCATCGTCCATCGATCGAAGCAATTTTTCCGCGCGGCCGTCATCGTCGAGGTGCGTGTGGCAATCGATAACCATGCGTCTATTAAAGGCCTGGCGTGCACCTGTTCAACGCCTGGTTTTGCTGGTGGATTATCCACATGGTCTGGCGATCTGTGGGAGATTGCACCACAACCGTTTCTGGCATTATCCTAAGACGCTACGCTCGAGCCGCAGTAATTCGCCTAACGACCATGCCTGGAATGGACAGCCACGCGGTGTGTGCGGCGCTTCAGCGTCACAAATCTCCGATACGTGACCTAGTCCGGCGTGATTTAGGTGCTCGTGCAGCGACGGAAGAAATCGTGCACGCGCCTTTTTTCGTGCGTCAGCGTTTCCACCGTGCACGCGCACCCAGGCCTCAACGAACGGGCCGATCAACCACGGCCAGAC
>QHQV01000111.1 GCA_003219945.1 Verrucomicrobiota bacterium
GTTTCGAGCAAGCGCTGATTATCGCGCGGATGCAAACCGATCGTTGGCTCGTCCAGCACGTAAAGGACGCCGCGCAAATTTGAGCCGAGTTGCGCAGCCAAACGGATTCGCTGTGACTCACCCCCACTCAAAGTTTTTGCCGAGCGTCCAAGCGCGAGATAACCGAGTCCGACGGTCTCCATGAAACGCAGTCGCTGTTGAATCTCGGGGATGAGACCGGCGGCGACTGTCTGATCTCTCCCTTTAAATCTTAGTTTCGCGATCGCGCGCGCTGCTTCAGCCGCCGCGAGGTCAGTGAATTGACCGATCGTGTAGCCTTGCACGCGTACATGACGCGCCGCCGCGTTCAAACGCGCGCCGTGACAACTTGGACATTCGCGCGCTTCGCCTTCGTCGATCCATTCGGATTCACGTTCGGCTGCCAACTCGCTTTCCAGAACAGATTCGCCATCGCGGTTCGCTCCCGTTTGCAAATCCTGGTCCCAAATTTCGCCGAATCCGCCGCATTCTTCACACATCCCATGAGGCGAATTAAAGGAGAACAAACGCGGATCGAGTTCCTCAAATGCGCGGCCGCAATTCGGGCAACTCATCTCGGTGCTCACCACCGTCACCCGATTCTTTGAATTGAGTAGACGCGCTGTGCCTCGACCAATCTCAAGGGCGTGTCGGGTAATCTCGCGCGCACTAGCGATTCGCCGCGGATCGATCACGCCGACTACTACGTCAATCGTGTGTTCCTTGAAACGCTCCAGTTTCCGAAATTGCGCGATGGGAACGAGCTTTCCGTCCACGTAAAGAGTGTCGAATCCCTGGCGCTCTGTCCAGCGCGCCACGTCGGTGTGAAAACCTTTGCGCGCTTTCACCAGCGGCGCGAGCACCTTCAGGGGACCGCGTTTCGCAGCCGTCTCGAGCTGTTTCACAATCGAAGCCGCACTTTGTTTTTCCACAGGCAAACCGCAGTCGGGACAAAACTGCGTTCCGGTTTTTGCAAACAAGAGGCGAAGGAAATGATAAACCTCGGTGACCGTCGCCACGGTTGATTTCCCTCCGCCGCGCGTCACTCGTTGCTCGATGGCGACGGTCGGGGGCAATCCGCTGACCAGATCAACATCTGGTTTTTCGAGTTGCTCCACGAATTGCCGCGCATACGGCGACATGCTGTCGAGAAACCGGCGTTGTCCCTCGGCGAATAGGATATCGAAGGCGACCGTCGATTTGCCGGAGCCGCTCAGCCCGGTGATGACGACTAGTTGTTCCCGCGGGATTTTCAGATCGATGTTTTTGAGATTGTGCTCGCGCGCGCCGCGAATATGAATCGCGCCGTTCTTCTGCGGATCGGGGAGCGCATGCCGCTGGCGTGCAACGTTAGGCCACTGGCCTAACGGCTCTTCCGCTGCGCGCAACGCGAACTCGTGATCGTCATCTGCGTAAACGCGTGTTGTGCTTTTTGGCGGGCCGCCAAAAACAGCACGCGAGCCGCGTGCGCTCCCCAGAACGTGCGCGAGAAATTTTCCGGTATGCGAGTTCTCCGCTTGCGCAATTTGTTCGGGCGTTCCTGTGGCGACGACTTCACCACCCGCATCACCAGCTTCTGGGCCTAGATCGACAATCCAATCGGCGCTCTTAATCACCTCCAGATTATGCTCGATCACCACGACCGAATGCCCACGATCCACAAGGCGCTGGAATAATTGCAGCAAGATCGCCACATCGTCGAAATGCAGTCCCGTGGTTGGCTCGTCGAAGATGAACAAATTGCGGGTGCCGGAAACGTCCGACAAATGTCCGACTAGCTTCAATCGTTGCGATTCGCCCCCGGACAAGGTGTTCAACGGCTGACCCAGCCGCAGATAACCGAGCCCAACTTCGTCGAGTACTTTGAGCCCGTCGGAAATGCGAATATAGGAATCGACCCTCACCTGGCGCTTCGCGTCCGCCTCTCCCTGCCAGGGAGAGGATTGAGGTGAGGGTGTCTCGCCGATCTTCTGTTCCCCGAGTTGCGCAAAGAATTCGATCGCTTCGCTGATGGTGAGTTCGAGAACGTCGTGAATCGATTTTCCCTGGAGTTGCACCTTGAGCACGTGCGGCTGGAAACGTTTGCCTTCGCATTCTGCGCAGCGCACATAAAGATTGCTCAAGAATTGCATCTCGATCTTCTCGTAACCTGTGCCCGAGCAACGTTCGCAACGCCCGTTGCCGGAGTTGAAGGAAAAGGCGCCTGCGGTCAGTCCCTGCGCCATCGCCTCCGGTTGCGCGGCGAACAATTCGCGGACTTGATCAAACAAACCGAGATAAAGAATCGGAGTTGAACGCGGG
>QHQV01000319.1 GCA_003219945.1 Verrucomicrobiota bacterium
ACTGAAAATTTCAGAAGTCATCCGTGAGAGGTATTCATTGAGCTGCGCGACCAGCGCTTCGGGGTCGGCTTTCTCCGCCAGCGTGGTGAAACCAATCAAGTCCGAGAACAGAATCGTCACCGGCACGCGCACACCACGAAGCGAGCTGTAGTAGCTGTCCGGGTTGTCCAGGATTTCCTTGACCAGATTTTTCGACACATAGCGTTCGAGCGTGCGTCGGGTGCGCAATTTCTCCAGCCGCTCAAGGAAGTATTCGAACCCGAGGGAAAACAATCCGCTCAGCACCAGCGCAGAGAGCACTGGGACAGTCAGCAGCAGCAGCCCTGTACTGTCGTAAAGCAATCGGGCCGTAAAAAGATAACCCGCAGTGATCACGACAAGCCCGCCCAGACAAACCAGCGGTTTGCGCACAAACGCCACGAGCAACCACGCAACCAGCCCTGCTGCGCAGACAAGCACCATCTCAATTTTACGCGGCGTCGGCCGCAAAAATTCGTGACCGAGGGCCGCAGCCATCGCTTGGAAATGTATCGTCGGGCCCGGTGTATTGGGGCTCATTGGCGTATCGACCACGTCGTGCCACACCTGGGCAGACGGTCCGACCATTACGACCATGTCTTTAAAAAACGCGCCATCCGCATAATTCGCATGCCAGAGCTTGCGATCGAACACCTCATACAACGGGCTCGGTTGGAACGCGTCCGGCGGGGTGAAACGCATCATGTGACCGCGAAAATCGTCCGGCACGTCATTGGCGTGACCGATTTCCGTGAGAGCGCGCGCCGCAAGCGATTCGAAAATTTCATCGCCCGCTTGCGGCGCTAAACCAGCCAGTTGGCGGTTAGTCACACGATACGTCGCAGCGCGAGTTTTACCGTCAATTGTATCCGGCCAGAAATTCACGAAACCGACCCGGTTATCCTGCAATTGCGGCGGCCGAATCAGCGTATCGTTTGGTGTAATGGCCTGCGCACCGTTTTGGAAATCGAAGTTCGCGCTGACCACAACTTTGTCGCGGTAGCGATCGAGCGCGGCGTGAAATGTCGGGTCGCCCTCGTTAGGCGGATTAAAGAGTAAATCAAACATCACGACACGCGCGCCCGCTGCAAAGAGTTTGTCGAGCAAAAGTGCCCAGAGTTCGCGTGACCAGGGGTACGGCCGCTCACTCAGCAATTGCAGCCCACGACTGCCCGCGACTTCTTCCGGAGTCAACGGCGGCAACTGCAACGTGCTTTGATCAATTCCCAGGAAAGCAAAATCGGGCGGCGGCGTGGTTTTCCGGCCTTCGCGTCGAAGCAAATCTTCAAAGCTCTGTTCGCCGCGCCACGGCACAGATACAAACGGGGCAGCTGGGAAGAAGTGCCCGACAAAAATCAACCCCGTCCAAAAGAGACAGATCAGCGCCAGCACTAACAACCGCGCTCGGCTGGACCACTGCATGGCCGGATTATACCAAAACAATGTGGAATGGCAGGTGATTAGTGAACTCATGCGGCCGTCATCCTGAGCGAAGTCTAAGGATCCCGCGAAGCCACCGAGAGCTCTGTCACGGGCTTCCTCGACTTCGCTCGGAATGACGTTTACATGCGTTGCTGAATGCCGGACGACACCTCGCTCCTCTGCCCGCGGTGCCAGGTGCCGCTGAAAGAGGTGCGGACTTCCGGCGGTATTTTCTATGGTTGCGATCTCTGCGGCGGCCGCGCCGTAACGATCGAGTTACTGCGCAAACGGTTCACGCCGGAATCAATTAATCCACTGTGGCTGCATGCGATGCGAGGCGAGGGACGGGTCAGTGTGCCTTGTCCATCGTGCCGGCAGCCAATGATTGGCGTCGCCTTATCCGCCCGAGCGGAAATTAACGTGGATGTCTGCCAGCACTGCCACTTTATCTGGTTTGACGCTCACGAAGTAGACACACTCGTTCCGCGTCAGCCAGAGCCAGTCGCTCCCGAACTCCCGCAAAAAGCGCGCGAGATGCTCGCGATCGCAGAAGTCGAGCGTTTGTCCAAACAGGCCGAGGGTCCGGATATTGACAGCGCCGCACCTGAGGAATCGTGGAAACAGATCGCCGCGTTTCTCGGAATGCCGGTCGTGTTCGATGCACCAGAAGAGCAGCGAAAACCGTGGGCAACATGGCTGCTTTCAGCCACCATCATTTGCGTCAGTCTTCTTGCGTTTCTAAATCTGCGCGACGTTGTTCAACGTTTCGGATTGATTCCAGTTGAGGCGACACGCCTCAGTGGACTCACGTTCGTCACATCTTTCTTCCTTCACGCAGGCATCATTCATCTGGCCGGGAACATGTATTTCCTGCTGGCGTTTGGCCATGCAGTGGAAAACTTTCTGCGACCACTGCGTTATCTGGCGCTCATTGCACTGGCAGCATTCATCGGTGACCTGGCGCATATCGTTCTTGATCCTCGTTCGCAAACACCGTGCATCGGCGCCAGCGGCGGCATTGCCGGCGTCATTACGTTTTACGCACTGAATTTTCCGCGGATGCGACTCGCTTTTCTGATGCGCTGGGGTTTCGTCTGGTTTCACTGGATTCGATTGCCCGCCTGGTTCGTTTTCGTTCTCTGGTTGTTGTTCCAAATAATTGCCACTCTTGAGCAGAGAGCAGGAATGAGTTCCGTCTCATCGGCCGCGCATTTAGGCGGCGCGGCAGTGGGCATCCTCGCGTGGCTTGTTTGGCGAAAAACGAACAATGAATCTCGAGTCCCCGAATGACGAAGGAATGCCGAAATCCGAATGAAAAGCGTTTGTCATTTTGTGGTCAGCATTTAGTTTCCGGCCCGCGATCTCTCCGCCTATCCTGCGTCTGTGGGATCAATCAGTGAGTGAGGCCGGAAGGATCGATAACGGAACAACAGCTCACTGAACGAGGAGCCCCCAAAAACATTCCGGGGCGAAAGAACAATGCCAAGAGCTACAAATGCCCCGGCAAGCCGTGCGCGCCGGAAACGAATGCTGAAAAAGGCGAAAGGCTACCGCGGCCGCCGTTCAAAACTTTTTCGTTACGCTAAAGACGCGGTCATGAAGGCGCAGTATTGGGCCTATCGTGATCGCAAAACTCGCAAGCGCACATTTCGGTATCTTTGGATCCAACGTCTAAACGCCGCCGCCCGCGCGAACGGCATGACTTACAGCCGCCTGGCCGAAGGACTGAAAGCTGCCGGTATCGGACTGGACCGCAAAATCCTGGCCGACCTCGCGGTCACCGACGAAGCCGCATTCAAATCCATTATTGATCAAGCGAAGAGCGCGCTGGAAGACAAAGCGAAATCGAAAAAGAAAGCGGCGTGATTCGTAAATCGAGATTGGTGGATCGAGATTCGATTTCCCGATTTTACGATGTAACGATTTAACGACTCACGAAATCCATGCACCCGCTGGAACAACTGCGCGATGACGCACTGCGCGAGATTGCAGCTGCGCGCGACGAGAAATCGCTCGAAGGCGTCCGGGTAGAATATCTCGGAAAAAGCGGCAGCATCTCCGAATGGGGCGAGCGGATGAAAACGCTCGGCAAAGAGGAACGCCCGGTCGTCGGTAAGTTGCTCAACCAAGCCCGCAAGGCCGTTACTGCAGCGCTTGACCAACGGGCAGGAAAAGTCCGTGCCGACAAAGAATCCGACGCGCTCGCGAGCATCGACGTGTCGCTTCCGGGAACGCCACATAACACCGGTTCTCTGCATCCGCTTCATCAAATGCACGAGCGTGGAATTCAGATTTTTCGACGAATGGGTTTTGCGCTTGCGGAAGGCCCGGACATCGAAACCGAGTGGTACTGCTTCGATGCTTTGAATACGCCGCCAGACCACCCTGCCCGCAATGAACAGGACACGTTTTATTTGCCCGATGGGCGACTTCTGCGAACCCACACTTCCACGGTGCAAATCCGCGCGATGGAATCGGCGCCGCCGCCGATCCGAGTGATTGCCTCAGGTGCGGCGTATCGGCGCGACGAACTCGATGCAACGCACAGCCCACAGTTTCATCAGATCGAAGGATTGTATGTCGATGAAAACGTCAGCGTCGCCGATTTAAAAGGCGAGCTCGAGTTTTTCATGCGGGAACTTTTCGGCGCCGACTCCGAAGTGCAATTTCGGCCGCATTTCTTCCCGTTTACCGAGCCAAGTTTGGAGGTTTACGTCCGATCAAAAGCGCTGAAAGGCGGCGAGCAGTGGATCGAAGTGGCTGGTTGCGGCATCGTGCATCCGGCCGTTTTTGAAGCGGTCAACAAAGCGCGTGGCGATAACGCTTACGATCCCGAAAAGTGGAGCGGCTATGCATTCGGGCTCGGCATGGATCGGCTGGCAATGATTCTATTCGAAATTCCTGATATCCGGCTCTTCTCGCAGAATGACCTGCGGTTTTTAAAACAGTTCGCGTGAACCCATTCTGTCATTCCGAGGTAGGGGCGGTTCACCGAACCGCCCGCGGGCGATTGAGGTCAATCGCCCCTACCCATCGACATGACGTCACGACAAAATGAAGTTTTCGGTTAACTGGCTGCGCGAATTTGTCGATCTTCCAAAAAATCCGGAAGACATTGCCGAATTGCTGACTCGCGCCGGGATTGAAACCAAAAACATCGAAACGCGCGGCGCGAATATCGACAATGTGATCGTTTCGCAAATCACAGCGTCCTCGCGTCATCCGGATGCCGATCGGCTCACCGTTTGCGAAGTGGACGACGGCGGTGGCACAAAACGCCAGATCGTTTGCGGCGCAACAAATTACAAAGTCGGCGACAAAGTCCCTCTCGCCCTTCCAGGCGCGAAGCTGCCGAACGGTACGGAGATTCGAAAGAGCAAACTGCGCGGCGTCGAGTCGGAAGGAATGCTATGCAGCCCGATCGAGCTCGGTCTCGGCGAAGATGCGTCCGGCCTGTTAATTTTGTCACCCGATGCAAGAGTTGGCGCGCCGATCGCTGATCTTTTCCCCGCGGATACGATTCTGGACGTCGAAGTCACGCCAAACCGAGCCGATTTGCTGAGCCATTTCGGTCTGGCCCGTGAAATCGCGGCGCTGAGCGGATCGTCATTCCGAGCGGAGCGCAGCGAAGTCGAGGAATCCCGCAGAAAACCTCAAGGTAAAGCAACGGGATCCCTCGACTATGCTCGGGATGACGGGCTAGTAACCATCGCGGCAACCCGCGAATGTCCATTCTTCTCGCTGCGCAAGATTGACAACGTAAAAGTGGGTCCCAGCCCGCAATGGTTGCGCGCGAAAATTGAGAGCGTCGGCGTTCGCTCGATCAACAACATCGTCGACATCTCGAATTTTGTGATGCTGGAGCTCGGCCAACCGACGCATGCGTTCGACGCCGACAAACTAAACGGCGGCATCAATGTGCGGCTTGCACGCGACGGCGAGAAATTTCTCGCGCTCGATCGAAAGACTTACTCGCTCAATCCTGACAATTGCGTAATCGCCGATCAGAAACGTGCGGTTGGAATCGGCGGCGTGATGGGCGGCGAAGAAACAGGGGTGACCGATTTGACGAAAAATATTTTGCTCGAGGCCGCTTATTTTCTGCCGGCAAGTATTCGCCGAACGGCGCGGGCTTTAAATCTGCAAAGCGACGCAAGCTACCGATTCGAGCGCGGCGTCGATCCGGACACGATTTTGCGAGCGTCGCAGCGCGCAGCCGAATTGATGGGCGAGATCGCTGGTGGAACGCCCGCGAAAGAAATTCATGTTGCCGGTGAACTTCCAGCCGATCCAGCTGACGTCTCGTTGAGCTACGAAAAATGTTCTCGCGTAATCGGCATCGCAATCGACCCGAAAACTGTTGACGAAATTCTCACGCGTTTCGGGCTGCGGAAAACCGCGGGCACGAACCAGTCCGCAACCTGGAAGATTCCGAGTTACCGCCGCGATTTGCAGCGCGATGTCGATCTGATCGAAGAAGTCCTCCGCTCGTACGGAATAGACAAAATTCCGGGAAGGACCCGCGGACGGTTCATGCCAACGAGCGCGGCCGACAGTTCACACGATGTCGAAACACTTTTTCTCCGACATCGATTGACTGGATCAGGGTTGTCAGAAGTTCGGACATCAAAATTGATTTCGAGAAGCGCCATGGCGTCCGACAAAGCGCTCGAGTTACGCAATCCGCTAAGCGAGGATCACGTCGCGCTGCGGCCAAATTTGATCAGCGGTTTGCTCGAGGTGCTCGAACGAAACATTCGTGTCGGAGCCGAGAGCGTGTCCATCTTCGAGATCGGTCGTGCATTCATTCCACCATCTGGAAAAGAAGAACGGCATCTTGGAATTCTGTTGTGGGGAAATGTCGAGAGCGCACCGAATTGGCGATCGCAGACAAGGCGCAGCCTCGACTTGTTTGATCTGAAGAGCGCGCTCAAATGCGTTATTCCAAATCTGTCGTTTCGGCCAGGACAATTCCCTGATTTCGCGCTCGCGGTCGATATTTGCTCCGCCGATGAGCGGATTGGCTTCGGTGGGCAACTCGTGGCCAGCAAATCGAGCGCGCCGAGTCCGGTGCTCGTTGCCGAGCTGAATGCCGATCGTTTTTTGGACCGAGTCGCATCAGCGAAAAAATTTCAAGAACTCGATCGATACCCATCCATAACGCGCGACATCGCGATGATTGTTCCTGAGAAATTGACCCACGTTGAAATTCTGCGCGCGATTCAAGAGCCAGCGGAGCCGTTGCTTGAGAGCGTGCAATTATTCGACCTGTTTGAAATAGGAAAAGGCGTAACTGCGACCGCTTCCGGAAAATCACTCGCATATAGATTGACATACCGCGCGAAAAATCGCACACTGACAAACGAGGAAGTGGCCACAGTGCACGCAAAGATTCGCGAACGATTAAAGCTCGAACTCGGAG
The DNA here is from genome assembly GCA_003219945.1 of Verrucomicrobiota bacterium. Lineage (GTDB taxonomy): Bacteria > Verrucomicrobiota > Verrucomicrobiia > Chthoniobacterales > UBA10450 > Udaeobacter. The sequence goes on from QHQV01000319.1 coordinate 6,863, forward strand.
CGACGCTGCGGGAATAGTTCTTTGAGAGCAGAGAGCCGTTCGTTGAGGGTTGGGAAGAAAACCAGTGCTTTTCTCTCAACTCTCGACCAACGGCTCTTCGGCGGTCCCGAAATGGTTTTGATTTCGGGATCAAACATTTACCCTGCGATGTTCGAGATTACGAGGTGTGATTCCCGAACCGCTATTTGATGAAACTAGGAGGCTGTGTCGCCCGCAGAAAATGACAGGCCTTGATTGGAAGTCAGACGCTGCGACGACGGTCATCCACCCGTTACTGAAAGGGAACGGGTAATCCGCCTGAACGGCATCGGCGGGGTAACATTTCAAAAACCCAGATCGAATTTTCGATCCGAGGTAGCAACAAATGATCTGGGCAGCGCAAGCTGCCAGCCTGCGCGTCTCGGCAGCTTGCCGAGACGGGACGCTCGCAATTTCAGACGGACTGTGATGTCGAAGGTATTGGTGATGACAGAGCAATTCGCCGAACGCGCAAACTAAACGGGTAACGGCGATGGATTGGTGCGATACGTCCACTCAGGCCAATCATCGCTCGATGAATTTGCGTCGCATAACACCGCATCTGTCACAGCGCGATCGGGCGACAGTTCGCATACGGGGTCTGTATTCGCAGCGTTTCGTGTCAGCAATGCGGCCTGACAGCGGCAACCGCCGAAGTCGATTTCTTTTTGTGGACAACTCCGACAGGGCTCAGGCATCCATTCCGTTCCACGGAAGCGGTTGAAGCTTTCCGATTCGCGCCAGATCCAATCGAGATTATGCGTTCGGACATTTTCGAAACGCAGATCGGGAATCGCTGACGAGGCAGTCGGGCAGGGGAGCACGTCCCCGATTGGATTTACTGTAAGATAGCGCTGACCCCAGCCATTGAGACACGGTTTTGG
>QHQV01000112.1 GCA_003219945.1 Verrucomicrobiota bacterium
CTTCCGGCCCGATGAATTCTGCGCCGCGCGCTTTGAGCTTTTCCACGTTCTCCTGCGTCGCAGGATGCGCCCACATTCTTCCGTTCATCGCCGGCGCGACCAGAATCGGCGCGCGGGTGGCGAGCGCGATAGCCGCAAGCGGATGACCCGCCAAACCGTGCGCGATCTCGGAGATCATGTGCGCAGTAGCTGGCGCGATGAGCAGCAGGTTCGCGCGGTCCGCCAACTCGATGTGCCCCGGTCGCCAGCTTTCTTTTTCGTCGAAGAAGCTCGTCATCACTGGATTTTTCGACAGCGTCTGTAACGTGAGCGGCGAAATAAATTCTGTCGCGTCATGTGTCATCACCACGAACACTTCGTGACCTTGTTTGATCAGCAGACTTGCAAGCTCTGCGGATTTGTACGCGGCGATTGATCCCGTGACGCCGAGCACGACCGATTTCCTGCCAGCGGGAATGTCTACCACTTTTCGGGGCCTGGTTTTCTCCAACTTACGTCTGGAATTTTTCTCCGAGGCAGCCATATCGATCAATGTGGCGTCAGCCGTCTGCTCAAGAACGTTTCAGCAGACATGATGTTGCGGACGTTCTCGAGATCTTCTTCGACTGAACCGCTGACGATAGTGTAACGGTAATCGCGCCATAATTCCATTTCTCGGCTGGCGGTGGCGAGACGCGACTCGATCTGCTGCGGCGTTTCGGTTCCGCGTTTCATCAATCGCCTGCGCAACTCTTCAACATCAGGGGGCATGATGAAGATGTCCGCCAACGCCTGCCCGACCATCGGATCGTCACAATTCCGGATCGTCGCGGCTCCTTGCGTATCGATGTCGATCAAAACGTCGACGCCATTTTGCAAATTCGTCAGCACCGGTTCGCGTAATGTGCCGTAAAGATCCTCGTGCACTTTTGCGTGCTCCAAAAATTCGCCAGCTTCGATTCGTACGTGAAAATCTGCCGCGGAAAGAAATCGATACTGTTCGCGGTTAATTTCACCGGCTCGTGGCTGTCGCGTCGTGCAGGAGACGGAATAAAAAGGATTTCCAGTTTTTCTCAGGGCTTGAACGACAGTGGTCTTTCCCGCGCCCGATGGAGCGGAAATGACGAAGAGAATTCCGTGCCGGCTGAATCGGTTACTCAAGATTTTGAACTTGCTCGCGGATCTTCTCCAGCTCGGCCTTGCAACCGATCACGCGTTGCGAGATTGCAGCGTCATTCGCTTTCGCTCCGAGCGTGTTGAGTTCGCGAAAAATCTCCTGCGTGATGAATTCCAGTGTGCGCCCAACTGGTTCTTTGCTGCGCAAATGATGAGCAAATTGAGCAAGATGACTCTCAAGTCGCGTCAGCTCTTCCGACACATCAGCACGATCGGCAAAAAACGTGATCTCCTTTAAGACCCGCTCGTCCTCGTTAGGCAGCGGCAGCCCAGCTTTCCGTATCCGATCGAGCAGTGCCGCGCGATATCGTTTCACCACGTCGGGATGCAGTGCCCGGACTTCCTTCAATTTCTTTCGGATTGCTTTGAGGCGGTGAATTAAATCCTTGGCCAGATGTCTGCCCTCGCGCTCTCGCATTGTTATCAGATCTGCGAGCGCCGCGCGCAGAGCGCGTTCGACTGCTGGCCATGTATTTTCGGGATTCAAAGCTTCTTCCGGGAACCGCATCACGCCGGGCGCTTGCAGGATCGTCGCGATCGTGATCTCGCCGGGCGCGCTCAAGTCCTTTTGCAATGTGCGCATTGCTTCGTGATACGAACGGGCGAGTTCCCTATTGAGCGCCAGCTTCCGGGCGCCGTTCGTGCCGCTGTGAAGACTCACCGTCGCGTTTGTGCGACCGCGCGAGATGCTTTCGTTGATGGTCTGGCGAATGCGCGGCTCGAGCTCAACGAGATCGCGGGGCAAATTGACCACGACGTCGCTTTGTTTCCGGTTCACGGAATTTAGCTCGACAGTAAATTTTGTTCCGTCGTGATCGGTCTCGCCACGACCGTATCCAGTCATGCTCCGCATACTCAAAAGCTTATCGCAGAGAAATGTTCAACGTTCAATGAGCGTTTGGATCAAGCTTTCCGCTGCACGCCGATGAGGTGAAGGCATTGCGACCTCCTTGACCGATCCAAACCACTGCTGTCCGGGAGCGATTCGCTTTGGCCCAGGGCGACGATACACAGAAAGCGTGACTCGATAATGGGTGAATGTGAAAACCGATTCATAAACTGGCGGTCGCTGAAAGCGCGGCGGCTCTAAACAGTTGGATTTGAGCGGCGGTAAGATCCACATTCCGCGCCAACGGTGGCGGGATTGCTCGAGCAGAATCTGGCCGCGCCTAACGATTACTGCATGTGTTTCGATCAGTCGTTTTGTTTCGGGTCTCGAATTCCTTACGGGGAGTGCAGCCGGATTTTTTGCGCGACAAAACGCTTCAACCGGGCACAGATCGCATTTCGGCTTCCGGGCTAAGCAAACGAGAGCGCCAAGATCGAGAAGTGCGGAGTTGAAAGCCGCAGCATCGGATTTTGAGAGAAGACTCGATGCATGTTGCCAAAGCGTTTTCCGGCCGAGGCCGGAATCGATTGATTTGCGCAAGTTGAAAAGCCGCGCCAAAACGCGAGCGGTGTTGGCTTCGACGATCGGAACCAACTGATCAAATGCAAAGCTGGCCACTGCGTGCGCGGTGTATTTCCCGATTCCGGAAAGTTGTCGCATTTTCTCAATTTCCCGTGGGAAGTTTCCGCCATGTCGATCCATAACTGTTTTTGCTGTGGTGTGGAGATTTCGCGCGCGAGCGTAATAGCCGAGACCTTGCCACGCCCGAAGCACCTCATTTTCCGAAGCGCGCGCCAGTGAGGCGAAACCGGGAAACCTGCGAAACCACCTTTGATAATACGGGATAACGGTGGCGACCTGCGTCTGCTGTAGCATGAACTCGGAAACGAGGATTGCGTACGGATCACGGGTCTGGCGCCATGGGAGATCGCGCCCATGCCGAGAATACCAACTCAACAGGCGACGACGAAATTCGACCGATTGGAAGGCCACAGATGCACACAAACTAGCACGAATTTTTTCGAGCTGGAGCGCTGAACTCGTTCTTATGTGTGTCATCTGTGTTAATCTGTGGCGTCAATGAATTCATACACGCACCCTCTTACGCACGAGCAAGTAAGGAAGCTTTGCGCTTTGCTCGAGGAGTTAGGCTTTGAATTTGCGCCGAAGGAGTGGACGATTT
>QHQV01000113.1 GCA_003219945.1 Verrucomicrobiota bacterium
TGGCCAAGAGCAGAGCTTTGCCGCCTTCTTGGACGATATTTTGAAGCAGTTCAAAGGCGCGCTCGGAGTTGGCAGTATCGAGGTTGCCGGTTGGTTCATCGGCCAGAATAACACGCGGATCGTTAGCCAGCGCACGCGCGATGGCGACCCGCTGTTGTTCGCCTCCGGAAAGATGGCGGCTCGGTCTGCGTAATTTGTCGCCCAAACCTACCGCTTCCAACAAGCCGGCAGCGCGTTCGCGCATCTTGTTATCGGAAAGTTGCCCCAGCTTGCGCATCGGAATCATCACGTTTTCCTGGGCAGTGAAATCCTCCATCAAAAAATGGAATTGGAAAATGAAGCCGATGAATTTGCTTCGTTTATGCGCGAGCTCGTCATCACTCAGCTCGGACACTGGCTCCGATTCGATTGAAACGCGGCCAGCATCGGGCAGATCAAGAAGTCCAAGAATGTACAGCAACGAACTTTTGCCGCATCCAGACGGACCGACAACCGCGTGGACGCTACCGGGCTCGATATCGACCGAGACCCCCCGAAGAGCATGCACTCGCTCTTCTTCTTCGCCCAGATAACGCTCGATCCCTTCGCAACTAAGGCACGTTTCTGAGTTCATCTGGAACCTCGAATAGTAACAACCGGCGGTAATTCAGCTGCGCGCCTCGCTGGGACATAACTGGCGATGAACACCGCCAGAAGTGCGAGAAACGTTGCAAACACGTAATGCTGCCACTCCCATGTCACCACAAAATGATTCGTATACAACAAGCCTCGAAGCCGAATGGGAATGTGCGAGATGCCCCACGTCATCAAAGCGCCCAACAGACAGCCAAGCAGTGAACCGGCCGCAGCGATGAGCGCTCCCTGCCACAAAAAAATCCAGGAAATATCGATACGGCGATAACCTATTGAACGCAAAATGGCGATCTCCTTTATCTTCGCGAGTACCGACATGGTGAGGACATTGAAAATACCGAAACCAGCCAGCAGGATGATCAGAGAGGTGGTGATGGCCACCGACATTCGCAAGGTCAGAAAAAGTTGTAGCGTGCTCTCCTCGCGTTCCTGCCAGCTAACGGCATTGTGCTGGAAAAGCGTTTCGAACCGGCCGGCTAACGCCGGCGCACGATTCCGGTCCCGCAGTTTATAGATGATCATAGACGCTCCTGAAGGCTGCTGCAGCAACGCCTGTGCAACCTTGGCGTGCGAGTAAATACGGGTCGAATCGATCGAGCCAATGCCTGCACGTGCGATCGCTGCAACATTGAATCGCCAGTACTCGCCGTTGGGGGCGAGCAATTGCACCGTGTCGCCCACGCTAGTCTGAAGAAGCTCTGCCAAGCGCGAACCAATAATGATCGCGCTGGTGTTATTTCGAAAGTCATCAAAACTGCCGTCAATCAATTGACGCAGGATATCGGTAGTTCGTGCATGGAGGGCGGGATCGATGCCGTAAAGATCGACAGTCGCGTTCTCAAATCCTGCGCGAGCGCTTACGTTTCCGCGCAGAACCGGTGAACAGGAGATAACATCGGGGAATTGCCTGCTCACCCGCATGATTTCGTTGGGGTTTGTAATGCCTTCAAAATAGAGACGGCGGCTCGTGCTCGCCTTGGAGTTCTTTGCCGCGACCATGAGCGGCTCATAACGCGGCCGAAAACGGGACCTGACGACGAGCGCGCCATTACTGCCGATGTTGGACTCGATGAAATAGCGAGAGAAGCCCTGTGTCTGCGCCTGCGTGCAGATGAAAATTGCGACACCGAAAACGACGCCGCTTAAGCTCAAAAGCAATGCCCGCTTGCGATGCGTCAAAAAACGCAGGGCAATGTAAAGCGGGGGTGTCACGGCGCTTTCGGTGGAGGCGGCGCGTTGATCATGCGCTGGCGCACCGGCTGGCCGGAATGAAACTTATCCTGATCTGAAACAATTACATGATCGCCGTCTGTCAGATCACTAAGCGCCTCGGAAAAATCCAGTGTACGAAATCCCACGTTAACGGTTCGTCGCTGCACAATTCCCCCACTTACCACCAGCGCTTGATCGACAAGCAGCGAGCGCGTGGGCACGAGCAGCGCATTTTCGTGCACGCCGGTAACGATGTTCATCTCGCCGGTCATTCCGACCATCATGTTGTCGGGCGGATTTTCCATGTCCAGCACAACGGTATAGCGCTGAGTGGTTGGATCGGCTGCCGGCTGGATTGACGTGACGCGGCCCGTGAACGTGCGCGTGCGGTAGGCGTACAATTGCACCTTCGCTTTCATTCCCGGTTTTACTTCGCCTACGTCCTCCTCGTTAACTTCGCCGCGTACATAGGTCTTTCGCGAAGAGACGGTGAAAAGTTCATTCCCGTCCGAAATCAATTCGCCATCGATCGTCTGAACGTTGGTCAAAATTCCTTCAATCGGCGAGCGGACTTCAGCATTCTTCATTTCCGCTTCAAGCTTCTTTGCAGTTTGTTCAAGAGATT
>QHQV01000114.1 GCA_003219945.1 Verrucomicrobiota bacterium
CAGATGCCCAGGAGCAGAAGCAGGTAAAACGCACTTCGAAGAATTTGGGCTTTAATGGTGGGATTGGATTTTTTCATGGGATTGTCCTCGGGTGAAACTCAGGCTTGAGCCCTCTGCCCCAAAAGCGAAATGTAATCGGTGAGACCCGAAAAGTCGGCAGCAGCAAGCGTCTCAGGGACTTTTCTAATCTAGTCTCGGTCTGGGTCAGAAAAGTTCCGGATGAAGCACCACTTGTATTTGAAGCGTCGGAAACGAGTCAACGCTTCTCCTTGAGAGATTTTTGATCGCCGATCACCGAGCGCGGCGAAGCTCAGCAGACAAGGAATCTCGCAGTGGTGCAGTGTGGCCCACAGGATCGTGGCTACAGCCGGCACTCAACGCGCCTGTCTGCCAGCATCGTCCACCAGCAACCTGGATAATCAGATTGCGTTTGCTCTGCGACCATTAATCACCAACATCGCTCCCAAAACTAAAACTCCCACGCTTTCAACAAGAGAGCCGCCCGGCGAAACCAGAACGAGGCTTTCAATTGGGAACAGCGAATGAAATGATCGTGTCCTTCGCGCGATAGTTCGACCAAAAGAGTTCGCCATCGAAAGTAAGAGAACGGCATGCAAATGGCACATTGGCGATGTCTTTAATCTCCGGCTTTTCTTCTCCTGGATTCAGTCGTGCGATTCGCCAATCCTCGTCCGGCTGTTCCTGTCCTCGCAAAACGTAAAGCGAGCCATTTGCGAAAGCATGACCGCAGATCTCGGCGCGGACGTCGATCTCACCCATCAGATTCCCTTGATCATCGAACTTCAAAATCCGCTTCTTGTACCACTGGCTCATGTACAGATTCTTCCCGTCAAAGCTGAGGTATGATCCAGTAAAATCCGGGCACGCGAACATTTTGGAAAATCCCGCCTCAGATGTGTAGCGATAGATGTAACGATCATCGTCCGCGCCTTCGCCGATGGTCAAACGCAGTTCGCCGTTTAACACAACCGCAGCCCAAGGAATGCCCGGCGCGTCTTGTTGTTTCAAGACGGTGCCATTCTCCGGATCGATTGCATAGATTCGGCGCAGATCACGCGAACCCATCCATAACCTTTTGTTCCGGCTGTCCCAGGCCAGCGCCTGCGGTGTCGTCGCGGGCGAAGCAAGCCGGCGTTTCTCAATAATTTGTTCCATCATTTTTCAAACGCCACCTTCGAAATGAACGTTCATTGGATTTGTGACTCCTGCAACAGAGCGGTGCAATAAGCTTGATAGGGAATTCGTCGCCTGCCAGACTTGCTGCCGACGAGGCCTATGATAACACGAACCTTGTTAGGCTTTACGTTTGCGCAATGCGCCGGCTTCGCGCTCGGCTTGATTTCCGCTGCCGCCGCTGGTTCAGGAGTCATCACGTTCCAAGAATCCGGCGAAGCGTCTTCGGATAGCACGCAACGGCTAATCGGTCATTGGCGGAAAACGACCGTCGTTTTCGAGAGTCCGAAAGACGAACACCTGATCCTTCATGCTGATGGTACCGCGGAGAATTGGGTCGTAACTGCCGACAGCCGGAGCGAACCGGTCACGGGCCGCTGGAGCGTGGAAGGCAAAACGCTCACGCTGTCGTTCGGCGAAAACCAGAACTCGAAACCGTTCACCTTCTACGAGGGCCAACTCGTTTTTCCAAATATCCGAAACGCCGTGGCTTTTGGGAAAAGATTGAGTAGGCGAAATGAAGCGACGAAACTTATGCATCGGCGCGGTGTGCTTGGCAGCTGCCTCAATTGGTAGTCATACGCCGACAGCGATAAGAGCGTGACGGCCGCTCAAGTCAACGGCACATCGAAAACCAAGAGCGGTGAATTTAAAACTTGGCCCTTCGGCAAATAGCGTCTCGGGTAAAATTTTCTGGCGTCTACGAATAGAAAACGCCCCAGGGCCCAATGGCGAACGCAGGGCGAAGGCAGCGGCATCGCGACGATCAACACTGCGATCTGCAAACCCGAAGGGGCGGAAGAGGAATGCCAGATCACGCTAAAATTCACCGGCAGCAAGCTGGTCGTCACACAAACCGGAATTTGCGGCTTTGGCCATAACGTGAGCGCCGAAGGCACTTACAAAAAAATCTCATCTCAAAAGCCGAAGTTCGAATCGGATTGAGATTGCTTCGCTTTTACCCAGCCGTGGCGTTTGCCGTCGGCAACGGGTCAGCTCGGAAAAATTAATGGTTCGTGCAGGACGTTTGTGTCAAGCACCGAGCAATGATGCACTATCAACGGAAAACTCCGCCGAGCGCCGACTAGGCCAGATTGAGGTGGTCGGCGGAGATCCCTCCGCCCGTCAAAATGAGATTGAATGTGGAATCATCTCG
>QHQV01000235.1 GCA_003219945.1 Verrucomicrobiota bacterium
GTGCGTTCACCGGGTGAATACCGTGGTGAGATCACACATATGCCCGAGTATCCGCAAGAAGGCGTGCTGCGCGGCGGTCATATTCCCGGGGCGAAGAGCATGCCGTGGAAAACGGCCACAAACGATGATGCCACGTTCAAACCAGCCTCCGAACTGGCAAAGATCTATTTCGAGCAGTGCGGCGTCAGCCCCGACAAAGACACAGTCGTCTATTGCCGAATCGGCGAGCGCTCCAGTCATACCTGGTTTGTCCTCACTTACTTGTTAGGCCTGGAGAACGTAAGGAACTACGACGGTTCGTGGACCGAGTGGGGCAACAAGGTCGGTGCACCCATTGAAAAGAGCGCATAGACGCGCCCAGAACTTAAACCCGCGCCGTTTTCACCAGCAGCTCGTGAATTAACTGCACTCGCTTTCGTTCTTTTCGGCTGGAACGGAGCTTTGCGATCGAACGTTGTATTCGGCGTGTCCAATTCAGGTTCGCCTTCGTCCCGGGCACGTTGAACCGGTAGCTTCGTGCCAGCAGATCGGTGATCATTACGATTGCGATCCACGAGTTACATCTGAAGAGCGCGTCCATTGCCGCGGGAAAAAAATCCTTCTCGTAATCGAGCTGGTCAAGGCGGGGCGGCTTCCAATCCGCCCCGTTTTCGTTCCGAGGATGTGAGACCGCCGTTCCCTGGCTGTTTGTGCTTAGGCCGGCGAAAAGCGCGATCTTCTCGAGTATGGCGCGCGCTTGTTGTCCCGTCTCGGAGGCGGGATGCTCGCGCACTTCTTCCCACGACGCGCGCATTGGCTCGTGATCGTGTGTTGCATAGGTAGCCACGGATAGCCGATCATATCTGCCGCCGGGAATGATCATCCCATCGCGCATTTCCCACTGCGGAATTTTGAAACCGGCAATCCCAAGTGTTTGCAAACTGGGCCGCACGTAATCGGGCACCACGCCGAGGTCTTCCCCGGCCACGCGCGCAGCGCCGGCCTCGGCCAAGATGGTCCGCAGGTATTCTTCGCCTTCGCGCTTGTTCGCTTCACGGTGTTCGGGTGTGTCGTCGTCGCGCGGAACAAAATGCGGCGCGCGGCCGCCAGTTCGTTCGAGCATCTGGTGTTGATCGAGCGGCAGAAATTCTTTGTTCTTCTCGGGCCGCCAGGGAAAGGCATAAACGCGATAAAATCCCTGGACGTGATCGATCCGGAACAGATGAAAGACGCGTCGAGTAGCGCGCACCCGCTCGCGCCACCATTGAAAATTATTTTCCCGCATGGCGCTCCAGCGATAAAGCGGGATACCCCAGTTTTGCCCCCACTTTTGGGTGAACGCGTCGTCCTTGAAGGTTGGTTCGGGTGGCGCGCCGCCGTACCACTCGAGCATGAACTCGTTAGGGCGCGAAAAGACATCGGCGCTGTAATAGCTGACACCGAATGGAATGTCACCCATCAGGGCCACGCCGCGTTGCTCCGCGTGCGTTTTCACGTCGCGCCATTGCTGGTGTGCTATCCATTGCACGTAACAGAAGAAATTCAGACGTCGGCTCACGGCTGACTGCTTCTCCTGCGGCACATCACGCAGCCAATTGCGAGCACTTTCGATCGTGTGATGCTGCGGCGGCCACTGGTCCCACGCGGCACTGCCGTTATTTTGCTCGATAAGAACGCGGAACAAAGCGTAGTCGCGCAACCACGACGATTCGTCTTCGCAGAATCGTTGGAATTCTGATTGTCGGTTTTCGTCGGCGCCCCCCGAGAAATTCGCAAACGCCTTCTCGAGAATCCGCTGCTTTAGATCTTTGACCTGCCGATATTTTACGCGGCCACGGCGCAGGCTCGCGAGGTCCATATCGGAGAATGCGTCTGCGAGCTCGTCGCGCGTTAAGTCCTCGGGTGAACCTGACGCGAGGTGCAGAGCCGTTGGCTCGATCGCCATTGAACTAATGGCGTTGTAGGGGCTGTTATCCGCGCCGGTTTCGTTGATTGGCAGAAGCTGAACAAGCGTGAATCCGACTTCTGCAATCCAATCAATAAGTTCTCGCAACGCGCCGAGATCGCCGATTCCCAGATCGTTCTCCCCGCGCAACGCAAAAAGCGGCACGAGCACACCAGCGATCTTCTTCTCCGGCGATAGATTCATGAAGAGAATGATGAATGGCGAATGACGAAGCTCGAAATGATGACGAAGTCCGAATCACCGATTGTCATCCTGAGCGAACCGAAGCGCAGTCGAAGGATCCCGCGGAATTGCTCTTCGGTTTCGCCACGGGATTCTTC
>QHQV01000236.1 GCA_003219945.1 Verrucomicrobiota bacterium
TCCAGATTGAAGCCGCAGGTATATTCCAGCGCCTGACAACGCGCGATGAACGTGCGCAAATTCCCAACCTTCGCATGACCTGACACTGCGCCGATGCGCTCATCCGCAAATGGCTCGAGCAAACGCTGCAACGTGTCGCCTTGACATTGCGTGTCGGCGTCAATGAAAACGACGATCCCGTTGTGCGCGGCGGCAAGCCCACGCTGGAGGGCGCGCGCTTTGCCGCGGTTTTCTTGTTGGAACAATCGAATGCGCGATTCGTTCCGCGCAATGCGCTCAATTTCTGAAGCAGTTTGGTCAGTCGAACCATCGTTAACGACGACCACGTCGATTTCGCCCTTGTAATCTGTGGCAAAAAGAGTGCGCAGAGTTTCCGCAATTAATTTCTCTTCATTGTAAGCGGCGATAACGACGCTAATCGGTTTTGCGAAGTTTGTTCGAGCTAGGCGACGAAAACGCGCCGCGAGCCAGATGACGATCAACGTTCGAATGACGACAAGCGCTGTCGCCACGATCATAAAGGCCCAGAGGAATTCTTCAATGTTGTGGTAAACGCGGAACCCGGTGCTGCTGACAATACGGGTGAGCGACTGACCATTGCCCTGCACCGGCGGCATTACTGCGTCGCGCGTCGTTCCGAGCAATGTGCTCAGTGGCACAATGGTATCGCCGCGCGTATGCAGCCAATCCAAAACGCGCGGAAGCGCTTCCACTGTTTGCGAGCGGTCGCCGCCTGCATCGTGGAGCAGAATTACGCTCCCATCATGTCTTTGTTGTTTAATCCGCCGGAGGATAATGTCTGCGCCGGGCTTCGCCCAATCTTGCGGGTCAATGTTCTCAAGCACAACGAGATAATTAAGATCTTCCGCGATTTTTAGGGGAGCCAGTTCGCTGAGTTCCGTCGGGCCAGTGTCGGCGGCATAAGGCGGGCGAAACAACGTAGTCGCGCGGCCTGTAAGGGTTTCGAGCAGCAACTGTGTCGCGTTTAGCTCCAGGCGGATATGCTCCGGCCAGCAGAGCGCCAGGTTCGGGTGGTAATAGGTATGGTTCCCGATCTCGTGTCCTTCATTGACGATGCGCCGAACAAGCGCCGGGTAACGCTCTGCATTTACTCCGACGACGAAAAACGTGGCCTTTATGTTTGCTGCCTTGAGAATGTCCAAAATTTTCGGCGTCCATCGCGGATCGGGGCCGTCATCAAAAGTGATTGCGACCTGATGCTCGCCGCCTGCGCCCTGATGATAGAGCGTTGGGAATTCCGCAAACTTCACATATTTCGCCGTCAGATAACCATCTGCATCTACAGCCAGCTTGCGCGTCCCGTCAGTGCGATCTTCGTCCACAGTCACGATTTCGCCGTCGCCAACGTCCGTTATCGTGTCGGTCGATTTTATGAGTTCCAGCGCTTGTCGCGTTTGATCATCGAACTTGAAATCGCGTGGCGCGTTTAGCGCGTCCCAGATTGCCGGGTCTTCGCTGCCAAGCCGGTAAAGTGCGAATCCGCCCGCCTTCTCATCGCGCACCTCACGCACTTGGTTGAGAAATGTGACGGCGTCTAGGAACCAGACCCCATGTTCCGTTTCCTCATCCTGGAAATAAAAATACGGACTATAACTCGGCCCTTGGACTTGGACGCTCTCGATCTCCGCGTCGTTGGCGCGGCTCATCGCTTCGGAAAAACTGATCAACTCGCCCTTCTTACCTCCGATGGGCCAGTCATATCCGTAGCTGCCAATGGCAATGATCCATTGCCTGCTGTCCGAACCGTCCAGTAGGACATGCAGCCAACCTTCAAACCACGAGCGGGACGCCAGCGGTCCCGGCGGATCCGTCTCCGACGTTTCATCGAACAACATCGCGACGAACCGATCGATGTTATCACTGAGCGCATCGATATCGATGTAATCGAGCTCCTGCCCCGGCTGAACGCACATCCACAGCTCTTTGTTATCGTCGTGCAACGCGTCTGCAAACTTGTCGATGAAACCGGTTAAATCCTTCTTGTAAGCAGGATCAATTTGTTGCCAATCGACAACGACGCCGGCAGCCTTGGCGTTGCGCAGCACACCAAGCACATCCTGGATAAAGCCGTCCTGCCGTTTCGCCGGTCCGTGCGCGAGGTTCTCAATCGCTTCAGGCTGCCAGGTGTCGCCGATCAGATTCGTTAACAGCGGCATCAGAGCGATGCCCTTGCTTGCCGCCAGTTTTGACACACGGCTGTCGGAATCGATTTGTAAATTGCCCATGCCATCAATGACCGTCATCCATTCCGGGCACACATGCGTAATCTGCGCGGCATGTTGCTGGAGCGACGCGTAGCTGTACGCATCGCCATTTACATAGAATGCGAGGCGTACTTCGTTATCGAGCGCTTTCTTGCGCGGGCGCGCCGAAGGAGTTGGCGCGGTGCTGGCGAGCTTTTTTGCGGCCTGGCGAGTCGCGCTAAATTTCTGCCACAGCAATGAAGCTGGAGAAACCTGGCCTGCGGGATTCTCTCGTTGCAACGCTCGCAACTGGCCTTTCAACTGCCGCAGCGAAAAAGGCACGTTCATCTTTGGTATGACAAAAAGCGTCTGAACGAAAAGCACCAGCGCAACGAAAAACAGTACACCGCCGATTAGCAGAATGAGGCGTAGCCGCGGCCAGCGTTTACCGCTGGGATCGGAGAAAACGAACGGTGTAACCTGTTCGGGAGGAAGCTCGGGCATGTGACGCGTATATTCGCTCAGACGCGCAAATAAGAAAATCGGATTGTGTCATAACCCGACCGCACCGTCCGCCGGTTGCAAATCAAAGGTCAAACATCGAACATCAAACATCCCATGCATATCGAACCAGACTCACTGCTGACCGGACATGACGGCATCGTCCGGCGACTGCAGAAAGGCCCCACTATCCACTCCAGCGCATGGGTTGTGCCTGGCGCGACTGTGCTGGGCGACGTAATTCTCGAAGAAGAATCAAGCGTCTGGTACGGCGCGGTCCTGCGGGGCGATATCAATCGCATTGTCATCGGGCGCCGCTCGAACGTTCAGGACAACGCTGCCGTCCACGTTGACACCGGTTACCCAACAACCGTAGGCGAATTGGTCACGATCGGCCACACCGCGATTGTTCACGCGTGCAAGATCGATAATGAAGTGCTCGTCGGGATGGGATCCATCATTCTCGACGACGTCGAAGTTGGCGCCCGTTCCATCATCGGCGCAAGTGCGCTCGTGACGATGGGAATGAAGATCCCGCCGGGCTCACTCGTGCTCGGCTCGCCCGCAAAAATTCGGCGGCAACTGACGCTGGATGAGCAAAAAGATATCGCGCGCTGGGCACGGGGCTATGTCGAAACAGCTAAGCAATATCGCGAATTTTATTGAACGACTTGTCTCCACAAAACTGAATCAATATTCAGTCCATGAAAACTATTCTCGGTTCCGTAGCGGTTATTCTTTTCGCCGTTTTTTTCGATCACACACGGTTAGCCGCCGAAGAGACGCAATCCTTCGAGATTCGGTTTATCCTCCGAGATCCATTGAATGGAAACCGGGACCAGCGGCTATACCTGCTGGCGCCAAAATGGCCGTGCTCGAAGGCGACCCAACAAAGGAAGACCCGTTCGTAGTGCGTTTCCAGTTTCCTGACGGCTATCACATTGCGCCAC
>QHQV01000320.1:0-14731 GCA_003219945.1 Verrucomicrobiota bacterium
CTGGCGAACGTCAAGGTGCCTTCGTATCAGAAGCCGATGAGCGACCCGGAGAAAGTGCGACGCCTCGATCCGAAATCAGTTCGGGAATATCTCAACGATGGGAACTACGGTGGGTTGTACCAACGAGACGACGATGAAATGATGAAGATCTGGCGTGCAGGTGTGGAAGAAACGCGCGAGTTGCTGAGCGAAGACTGGGATTAAATTCCAGTTGGTGGATCGCCTTCCTGAAGACGATGACACGAGTAACCGCCGAAGGCGCAAAGCTTCGCTGCGAGGTCCCAGATTCGATGGCTGCGGGTTTAGTTACCTAGGCACGAAGGCAACGCGTTCAAGATCACGCATTCCATCTGTGCAATCAGCCAATGTTCCAATGGAAAAGACCTTGACCCATGTGTGCACTTTTAACTAAAGCTAAGCGCTGAGTCCCGCTAGTCCGAGCGAAGCTGATGGCTGATGCTATGACGACATATCCAAGGCGCACGTTGAATCCGTCGCGACTACAGCCTGTCCTTTGTTTGCTCTTCGTTGCCGCAGCCGCGCCACCTCTCTTAGGACTGATTGGCTGCTCGCGCGCCGTCAGCCAAGATGGAACGTGTAGTCCGGTCCTCCTTCTCAGCGAAAACTTCGACGGCGTGACGCCACCCGTGCTGTCGCCTGGTTGGTCGAGCACCACGTGGGTTACTTCCAATTCCGGAGTGCCCATGCCCCCGGCCGATACACTCCCCAACGCGGCGTTCGTCGATGATCCCGCAATCATCAGAGATAAGCAGCTTGTTTCGCCAAGTATTTTCTGTGATCGAAGGCGGCGAGCCCGTGCAGGTGACCTTCCGCAACAACTTCAATTTGCAGGACGGCTTTGATGGCGGCGTGCTGGAGCTCAGTACGGACGGTGGAAATACGTTTCAGGACATTCTTACATTCGGCAGCTTTGTCAGCGGCGGTTACCATGGAACGATCAGCAATTGTTGCGGCAATCCGCTCGCCGGCCGCGAGGCATGGACCGGCAACTCCAGTGGCTTTATCACCACGATGGTGAATTTGGGAGTTACATGGGGACCTAACATGGTGTTGCGGTGGCGTATGGGCAGCGACAACAATGTCTCCGGCGAGGGCTGGCGCATTGATACGGTCGCGATCACTCAATGTCACAAACCCGTACCGACTACGCCGCCGCCTCTCCGGACGTCTCGGCCACGTCCCACTCCGGCGCCGCGCCCGAGTCCGTAGCGGTTCGGCGCCCAAATCACACTCATTTTACGAATGCGTTGAAGACAACGCGTTTCACCTATGCTCGCCCAAAGACACCGCGCAGTTCATCTTTGGCGCGTTCGAGAATGCGTTTTTGCATCGGAGGCAAGTTTTTTCCCGCTCGATTGATGTAGAAATTCAACATCGACATTGCGGATTGATAAGATGTGCCCTTACGCCGCTTGCTCTGTTCTGCCGAGTGTTTCAACGAGAGCGCGATCTTGCGCGGATCTTTTGATCTGAAGACGTCGTGCTCGAGATCAAGCGCGTCGCTATGCTTCGTTACTTTCGCCGACCATCTGCGACTACTGTGGCCCGCCGTAGCCTTTGACGAAGGCGGCTTCGAACGCGTTGCTCTTTTGCGTGATCGCTTCATTCCTGGACGCTACACCGGGGTGCCCATGCGTGTTGCGTTGACGAATTCCTCGGTGTGATGATCGATCTGCCGTCCTTTGCGTCCGCTGCTCGTGTGAATGTAAAGCCCGTCTCGCTCAACTGTGGCAGTCGATGGAGGCGGTAGATCGATTTCGTATTTTATCGGTTGCCGGTGATCGGCAAGTTGCAGGTCGGGGCGATAGACACTGTTAAATTTCCAAATCATTCGCAGAAAATTTGTTTGTCCACGAAGCAAGTGTCGCACAACAATTCCTGCGCACTGCCGCAGCGCCGCCCAGCCCAGATGTTTGTGGGAGAGCACGCGCTGCGTGTCGACGAGCTCCTTGTAAAACTCGGCGAGTGGCAACTTCGTCGGCAACACTGCGTGTTGTATGTCAAACAGGCGATAATCTCGCGTAGTGAGACGGCGCGATTCAGTGTGCCACGTTTCGGTGCCCGGATACGGCGTGTTGATGCTGATGTTGACGACCTCGGGAATTTCCAGACACCAATCGCGTACGACTTTGAAGCGTTCGCGGTCCCACGACGGATCGGCAATAATGTTTACGGCCACCGTGATGTCCAGCGAGCGAGCGTACTCCAGCGCTTCGAAATTTTTGGAGAGTGTCACGCGTTTGCGATAGTGTTTGAGACCTTCCTCATCTATCGCTTCAAGTCCGAGGAACATGGTATTTAGACCGAGCCGTTTCCAGAGTTTGAACACTTCCTTGTTGCGCAACAGCACGTCGCCGCGCGTTTCGAGGTAATAACGTTTCCGGATGCCGCGGCGCGCATTCCCTTCGGCAATCTGCATGCCGTGTTCGGCTTGGATGAATGCTACGTCGTCCACGATGAAAATGCCGGGCTCGCGAATTTGCGCCAGCTCTTCGACAGCGCACTTCGGTGTTTTCCACCCGGTAATTGCGTCCGTAGAATGTCCACGCGCTGCAAAAGACGCAGTCCCACGGGCAACCTCTGCTGAACTCAATGGAAGCGGCCGGATCGAGCTGGCCGATGAAATATTTCCGGCGATGTCGCGCGAGATGGCGAGCGGGCAACAAATCATCGAGCGACTTAACGAACGCCGGCGGCGGACTGCGGTGATCGAGTGTCATGCAGCCGGGAACCTGTTTCAGGTCGCGTCGGTTTCGAGCGATCGCATCCAACAACCCGGTGATGGCCGTTTCGCCTTCTCCGGTCAGCACGCAATCCACAGCACCGTCGGCATGCCGCAAAATTTCGTTGGGAATAAATGAGACGCTGTGGCCGCCAACGCAAATAAAGGCGTCCGGCAACAAGTCGCGCGTCGCTCGTGCCAGATCAATAATTTCGGGAACGTTTGCAAGATAATTGCCGCAGAACGCGATCACGTCTGGTCGCCAACGATGAACGGAGCGGAAAAAGTCCCGGTGCGATTCGCATTGCAGATCGATCAGCTGCACCGAGTGCCCGGCGCGTTCCGCGGCTGCAGCCACAAGCTCCAGCCCGAGCGGCTCCAGGCGAAGATAAATCTTCGAATACATCAAACAGCTGGGATGCACCGCCAGGAATTTCATTCCGTTAGGACACAACTAGAGATCTGTCTGCTGTTCGAACGCCATTGTTTAGTGGACAACAACATTCCTTTTGTCGTTCGCATTCTGCTAGGGACGCGCGTGTATTTTTCACTGCGCTCAAAACGATGAAATGATAGGGCGCGTCACTCCGTGCGCGCCAGCGGAAGGCCCGGATGCCGACTCGGCTGGCAGAGGACTGCCCGGCCTACCGTCGCAGTCCATTCGCATGCGCAATTAAGCAAGGTTTCAACGTTACTGGATCGGTCCAGTGCGATTGATATGTTATCACAAAAAGGAAATTCTATGGGTGAAGCATCCAGCGAGCTGGAGGGACCTGATTTTGAAAAAGGCTATGACACGAGAAACGTGCGCGATGGAACAATACTTTTGGGACACGCGTTTGGCGAACCGGTTCTTGTCGCCAGACGCGGTGACGAGCTTTTCGCCATCGGCGCAACGTGCACGCATTACGGCGGGCCGCTGGCGAAAGGTCTGATGGTCGATTGCACGGTGCGCTGCCCGTGGCATCATGCGCGGTTCGATTTGCGGACTGGCGAAGCTATTGCAGCGCCCGCGTTGAATAATGTCGCGTGTTACAAAATCGAAAAACGCGGCGAGCGATTTTTCGTAACCGGCAAGATCGAAAAGAAGCCCACGCGTACACCAAAGTCATCGCCAACAAACGTCGTAATTGTTGGCGGGGGTGCAGCAGGCGGCGCAGCGGCAGAAATGCTACGTCGCGAAGGTTACGAAGGGCCGGTTACGTTGATCGGCGCAGATGAATCTCTGCCGTACGATCGACCGAATCTCTCAAAGGATTATCTTGCGGGTAACGCGCCAGAAGAATGGATCCCCTTGCGACCGCCGGAATTCTATCGCGAACAGAAGATTGATGCCCTTACAAACACAACCGTTACGGGCATCGATGCGAAAACCAAACAGGTCATTTTGTCTGATGGCCGTTCGTTAGGCTACGGCGCGCTATTGCTGGCGACCGGTGCGCAACCTGTTCACCTGACGATTCCGGGTGCTGATTTGCCGCACGTTTCTTATCTGCGAACACTGACTGACAGCCGGCGCATCATCGAAAAGGCGAAAAACGCAACGCGCGCGGTCGTCATTGGCTCCAGCTTCATCGGGCTGGAAGTGGCGTGGTCGCTGCGAGAGCGCAAACTGGAAGTCGCGGTCGTAGGAAGAGATTCGGTGCCGCTCGGGAAAGTTCTGGGAACCGAAATGGGAAATCTGGTTCGCGAAACCCACGAAGCGCACGGTGTGAAATTTCATCTCGGCCGAACACCGGCAGCAATTCACGACGGATATGTAGAGCTCGACGATGGAACGAAATTGGATTGCGATTTAATCGTTGTCGGAGTCGGCGTCCGCGCAAACACACATCTTGCTGAACAAGCGGGCATCGCGACTGACAACGGTGTGTTGGTAAACGAGTTTTTGGAAACGAACGTTCCAAAAATCTTTGCTGCGGGCGACATCGCGCGCTGGCCCGATCCGCGCGCGGGCCGGATCCGGGTGGAACACTGGGTTGTGGCTCAGCGCCAGGGTCAAACCGCCGCGCGCAATATTCTCGGCGCCGACGAGCGTTTCACAATCCCGCCATTCTTCTGGAGCAATCACTTCGATCTGCACATCCACTACGTCGGTCATGGCAGCGGTGGCGATCACGCGAGTGTGTCCGGTGATCTGAAAGCCAAACATGCCTCGGTGATCTTTCGCTCCGATGAAAAAGTCAGTGCTGTCGCGAGCGTCGGGCGTGATCGCGAGAACCTCGAAGCCGAAGTAGCGCTTGAGCGGGGCGAGGAATTTAATCCGGGATAAAGCGCGAGCCTGACTTCTCGAGTTTGTGGTAGCTCCGCCGCCCCGATTTGGTTTTGTAGGGCAGCTGTTGCTGGTGCAACCCGACTATGAGAGGAGGCAAAGAATATTTTCTTATTCGGTGTCAATGTTGTGTAGTCGAAGAGGCAAATGTTTTTCAATCGCGTCGATCAACTCTGGAATGCTGATCGGCTTCGCGACCAATGGACGTCCCTGCAGAGCTTATTGTTCGGATCGGCCGCCGCGATCGCGCGTCCGTCGGATTTCGTTGTGGCCGCCTCCCTGCTGTAGCCGCCTTGCTCTGTCGAGGCGTTGACTCGGCATCTCGCCTGGAACGGCGACACAGCGCCGTGGCTACAACATCAGCGAAGCGATGGTTCGTGTAGCCAGTTGCTGCTGTAGCCGCCTTGCACTGTCGAGGCGTTGGCCCTGTATCTTGCCTGGCACGGCGACACAGCGCCGTTGCTACAACATCAGCGAAGCGATGGTTGGTATAGCCAATTGCTGCTGTAGTCGCCTCGCTATGTCGAGGCGCTAGCCCGTTTATCGTATGGCACGGCTATACTTCGCCAGCGCGCACGAATCGAATTGAGTTCCCGTTTCTTCGGGCGATCATCGGTCATGCCGCCCGGCGTCAAAAAACGCTCGCCGCGCCGTCCGCCGAGGCTCGGCCGCTTATTTGATACTGTTCGGCCTTTCTACTTCATCACGTTCAACACGCATAGACGTCAGGGCGTTCTGGCGCACCCCGAAGTGCATGAAGCATTTTGTCTCTTCTGCTCCAAAGCACAGGACCGGGATGTTGCTGTTGGCCGGTATGTCATCATGCCCGATCACATCCACCTGTTTGCTGCGTTTCCGATAGCTGGGATGCCTTTGCCCAACTGGGTTCAATCGTTGCGGACAGTGCTCGGCAAAACATTGCTCCGGATTGGAGTTCAGAAGCCACATTGGCAGGAAGGTTTCTGCGCAGCGGTGAGAGCTACTCGGCAAAATGGGATTACGTGAGTATGAATCCTGTTCGCGCGGGTTTGTGCGAGACGCCTGAAGATTGGCCATACCAAGGCGAGATCGTTCGGATTTCGTTCTCCTAAACTGTAGCCGCTCGCTTTGTAGCCGTCTTGCTCTGTCGAGGCATGACCCGTTATCTCGCCTGGCACGGCGACACAGCGCCGCGGCTACAACATCAGCGAAGTGATGTTGGCTTAACCAGTTTGCTGCTGTAGCCGCTCGCTTTGTAGCCGCCTTGCTCTGTCGAGGCGTTGACCCGTTATCGCGCCTGGCACGGCGACACAGCGCCGTGGCTACAACTTATTTTGACTCGGCGTTTGGCACAAACCCCGCAACACGTCGCGATTTGCTGCGCGTTCAGGCAAGCCGTCATTCCTTGTTTTCAAACAATACTTATCTGCCAGTTTCGGTTCTCCCAGCGTTGTTCGCGTGTCCAAAAAATTGTAAATGCAAACACTGAACCGACTGGCCATTCGGCGGTTGGAAAATCTGCGAACCAAAGATTCAGTTTCTCCTGGTGCATCGTCTCTGACTTGTTAGTCCGCTGCCAATTATCCGCTGACCAGGTGATGCTCGCCTCTTCGGCGAGGATGATCCGCAAAATTTTGCCGCGCGACATTCGCCGCATGGAGTAACGAAGCGTCCAAATCTCGAAACGGTTCGGCACTGGATTCACCACGTATCGCTGGTACGCCGGATCGACCCGATGGAAGCAAACGCCATCATGCCGGCTCCGGACGAGCGAAACGTACTCAGCATGGGACCAGCAAAGCGGCATCGCCGCGCCCGTCGGACAACCGCGTTTCATTCTTGCGCGCGGCAAGTCGGGTCCATCCCAAACCTGTTCGGTAAGCATGCCGCCCTGGTTCGAAAAATCTTCGATCGTCGTGATCAACGGTTTTGGATCGCGACCGGCAGCGAGTTCGTAATGGCCTCGTTCTCCCGTCAAAATCGGCCAGCACCGGCCCACTCCGGTTCCGTCGTAAGCGCTGCCATCCTCTCTTTGGCCGTAGCCATCGTGATTGTAACGACGCCAGCCCGGGCCTTGCGGCAGGTCGTGCTTGAGAACGCGATCAATTACTTCGATCGAGTCGCACACGAGCGGATCGTCCGGCCGTCGAATGCCATAACGAACCAGATGAAGGAAATCGCCGCCCACAATATTTCGCGCCGGATGCACGCCGCCGCCGTTGGCGATCTGTAGCATCTGTGTGTTGGCATCGGCGTGGGGATCAGGTTCATTTGGATCGGTGGGATTAATGCGAATGTAATGGCGAGGAATTCCTTGCACCAACTCGCCCGCTGTCGTGACTGTCCATTCTTCGACGTGCGCCGCTAGCCAGTCGGCGTACGCGAAAACGAAATCCGCCGCGTCATTGTGGCCAATTTCTCTGGCCCAATCCGCGGCGCAGGTCAGCGCGGCTATCACCACTGCCAGTGTTGAAGGCGAATAGCCGGAATTTTCTTCCCAACGTTCCTGCGCTGTTACTGGTCCTCGCAGGATCAGGCGGGCAGCGGCGCGCACAATCATTACGCGCGGTTCGAACAGGTCGAGCGCATCGTGTTTATGCAAACGCCACGCCAGCAATATCGGCAGCGCAACTTGATCAAGCTGCAGCCCGGACCAGTAGGCGGTCCCGTCGATCCAACTGTTTTGCGGAAAACTGCCGTCCGGCCGCTGAATCGCTGCCAGCCAGATCAACGCGCGCAGCGGCGTGCCCAGCTGACCTGTGGCAACGAGTGCGGTTGCACTCTGCACCAGGTCGCGCGTCCAAACGAGATGATAGCCACCGAAGTCTAGATCGCCTTTGGCTTCGCCCCAGGGAATGCTCATCGAGGCGACGATTGCGCCTTGGAAAACCTTGTCTTCATGCGCCAGCAACACGCACCGGCTCAGCCGATACTCGCCGCCGCCATCGGACGTGTCGTTGCTGAAATCGAACTCGGGATTAATCACCGCGCGTTGCCACTGACGAACATACCCTTCGCGTTTTTCCTCGAAGCGCTCGGCCAGCGATTGGAACAATTTCGTGGCAGAGCTCTGGTAACTTCGACCAAGTGCAACAGCGATCGTAAATTCAGCGCTGTCCGGCAAATTGATTTCGCCGGTCAACGCGATATTCCCGTTAGGCGCTGTTCGAAATTCCCAGTCCATTTTGAAGTTACGCATCAGGTCCTGCCAGCCATCGCTGAAGCCGACGTAACCGACCGAGCGCCGGGAGAAACCGCTACTGCATGTCATGAGCAGATGAACGTTCTGCCGTACGGCGTGCATCAGTTCGCAACCGCCGATTTCAGTGCACGACCCGGAGTTGCCGCCACCAAAACCGGCCAGGTGCGGCGCCAGCAACGCGTAAAGGCGCAACTTGCCCCGTAACGATTGGTCGGAAATCTCGAGTTTTGTGTGTACCAGCAGGACCGAACGGTGCGGATCCGTGAGCACATCTTTGACCAGACGATAGCGGCCGTTCGGCTCCGAATTGGTTAGGCGATAAAACAGGCAATCGCGCGCCGGATATTCAATCTCGTGATTCAGGTCGCGCTTTTCTTCGTGACAAAACGTTTCGCCGTCACTGATCAAAAACTGAAAGTCGCGCGTGTTGGGTTGATCGACGTGCGGATAATAAATTTCGTTCACGATCCCATGACTCAGCGTGAACCAAAGCCGGCAACTGGTGTGATACGCCGTGCCAACGCCCTCCTTGGCGCTCGACGTCCAGCGCGGCTCAATCCCCGGCGCGCCGAATGCCAGTGAATCCTCAGGCGAACTCATCGCCTAAGCGTTAGACGAATCGAATCCGAACAGCAAGACCGGCACAAAAGTTCAACCACGGATTACACGGAGACGTTTGGGGAGCGCACCCCCGCCGGGGTGCTGGTGATCGCGCCCTCGCGATCACGAACTTTTGGGTAAATGGGATGCCTCCGCATTCAGTTCACCGCAGCGCACGCAGCGGATCGGACGGGATCAACAGAATAAAACAAAATCTGTGGAAAACTCGCTCGGCTCCGCTCTCGTTCGATTGCCGCGGAGACTTTTACTTTCCATCTTGGAAATCCCATTTTCCTGAAATCCCATTTTCCTGGGTTCCTGGTTTCCTGATTCAAAAAACTCTCCGTTGTAGCGTGCGCTGTCCCCAGCGCAGTCCTTCGCAAAGCCCGATCCGCTGAGGATAGCGGACACTACAGCAGCACTGTCCAGATCGGGAAATGTGCCTGGGGCAAAGCAATGTCGGAGCGGTGCTGAAATGACATCCTTGGATTCACTCTTAAGAGCCGTCTTCCCGACGAAGAATCCTGATCTGTTCACGGCTGTTCACACAATCCCCTAGGGAAGTTGTCGCCCAAGAATAGGGGGCACATCCCCGGCCCGGAACGCGAAACCTTTTTTTCTTTACAAACCGTGGAAACCTCCCTAAAGATTGACGCCACTTGAAGCGCAGGTGTTCCAACTCAGCTCAACCAGTTCCTTCGAAGTCTTGGCCGTCGCCGAATCTTTTTGGCAACTTTATTCCACTATTTTCGTGGGAGGGGTGAACAATGGACAAGAAGAGAATTGTTCACTTTTTGAGACATTTTTTTCGCAGTTCTTGGAGAAGATGTTAAGACGCGGATGGATCGAGAGATTCGCATTTACGACTGGGCTTCCTACTGGAAAATGGCCTTCTGTTGGGTTCGCGATCCAACGAACAAATAAAAACTCAAAGTTAGTCGCCATTAGCCGATGAGTTGGATCACCATTGTCTGGTCGATAAACGTGGGTGCATGTTTGACCCTTGCGACGATGTATCTGGCGGTTTGGTGCAGAGAGCGCCAGAGTTTCGTGCATCTGCTATTTTCCTGTATCGCGGCGTCTGCTGCCCTAATTGCCGCATATGAGTTGCAGTTAATCCGTGCCGATACGCCTGAGGCATATGGTGCAATCCTACGCTGGCGACCACTGTCGACGTGGGTGCTTGTTCTTTCACTCGTCGCTTTTACGCGGCTTTATCTACGCGCGGGACGATCATGGATGGCTTTGAGCGCTTGTGGGCTACAGACCCTGACAGTGATCGTCAATTTTGTCTTTACGCCGAATCTCTACTACGGGGAAATTACCGCTGTTCGGCAGATCCCCTGGGGTGGAGAGACGGCTTCGATTCCGCTAGGCACTCCAAGTCCTTGGAGCTTACTCAATCAGGCAACTTTGCTGCTGCTCCTTGCCTTTTTCGTTGATGCCACGATTACTGTCTGGCGGCGGGGCGATCGCGAGCGCGCATTGATCGTCGGCGGCACCACAACCTTCTTCGGCGCAATTGTGGCGGCGCAGTTCGCGTTGGTGATCTTGGGAATCATCGAGGTCCCGTTTTTCGCCAGCTTCGCATATTTGGGCATCGTGGTCGCGCTTGGTTATCAGTTGTGCAATGACGCCGTCCGAGCGGCGGATCTCGCGTCTGAATTGCAGGTCGGCGAAGAGCGCTTCCGCCGCGTGGTTGAAGCAGCCCCCAGCGCAATGATCATGGTAAATCACGAAGGCCAGATCACTTTGGCAAATCTACAGGCCGAGAAAACATTCGGCTACTCGCGCGAGGAACTCCTTGGCCGTCCGATTGAGATGCTTGTTCCCGAGCGGCTCCGGTCCGGCTACCGGGACTTTCGGCACGATTACCTTTGCCATCCCCAAGCTCGCCCGATGGGTGCAGAGCAAGAACTCTTTGGGCAGCGCAAAGACGGAAGCGAGGTACCGGTCGAAATCGGGCTTAGTCCCATCCACACATCCAACGGGCCGCTCGTGTTGGCTTCTATTGTTGACATTACTCAGCGGAAGCTGGCCGAGTTAGAGGCAGCGCGTCAGCACCACGACCTGGCGCACCTTGCGCGTGTGAGCACAGTCGGCGAACTTTCCAACTCGCTTGCGCATGAGCTAACTCACCCAATCACCGCCATTCTCAGTAACGCCCAGGCGGCCCAGCGATTCCTGGCCCATGACGATGTCGATCTTGATGAGGTGCGCGACATCCTCAATGACATTGTAACCCAAGACCAACGCGCCGGCGAAGTCATCCATCGCCTGCGCCTATTGCTAAGAAAAGGGGAACCTCAAGCGCAGTGCGACGATGTCGATCTAAACGAAGTGATACGGGACGTCGTGAAACTAATGCGCAGCGATCTGATCAATCGAAACGTAACTGTGGATACTGACCTCGCGCAGAACTTGCCCGCAGTCACCGGCGACCGGGTCCAGCTTCAACAGGTATTGCTTAACCTGATGGTGAATGGCTGCGAAGCGATGGCCGATCATTATTCTTCGGAGTGCCGACTGCTTATCGCTTCTCAACTGCAGAACGGCGCAGTGCGGGTATCCGTTACCGATCGTGGTGGCGGTATTCCGGAAAAAAACATGGAACAAGTCTTCGAGCGTTTCTTCACGACGAAGAAGGAGGGAATGGGACTTGGCCTTTCTGTCTGCCGCACCATCATTGACGCACACCGGGGGAAAATCTGGGCCACAAATAATGTCGGCAGCGGCGCGACGTTTCATTTTCGCCTGCCCTTCGTTGGGGTCGGAAAGAGGCAGTGATCACTGGCTTACTAATGCCTGCTCCTCTCGGCCCCACCGTATTTATCGTGGACGATGATGAAGCGGTACGAAAAGCCGTGTCGCGTTTGCTGCGTTCGGCTGGCATGGCGGTGGCCGTTTTTGCGTCACCCGGGGAATTTCTTGCGCAGTACGATCCAGTCACATCCGGATGTGTCGTGCTTGATATTACGATGCCTGACTTCGATGGCCTTCAGCTCCAAGCGACGCTTGGCGAGAAAGGCAGCATGCTGCCCATTATTTTTCTCACCGGCCATGGTGATGTTTCCAAGAGTGTGCAGGCGATGAAACGTGGCGCGTTTGATTTCCTTTCGAAGCCCGTGAAGGACAAAGATCTGCTCACAGCGGTTCGCGCGGCTATTGAAAGAAACGCTGTCGCTCGCCAGCAACAGGCCCAACTTTCCGCAATCCGCGCTCGGCTCGACTCGCTCACGCCGCGCGAACGGGAAGTGCTCGAGCATGTCGTTTCCGGCAAATTGAACAAACAAATTGCCGGTGACCTCGGCATCACTAAAGCCACAGTTAAGATGCACCGCGCCCACGTGATGGCGAAAATGGGGGTGCAATCCGTCGCAGAGTTGGCGCGCTTGACGGAGCGCTGCGGGATCAGAGGAAATGGCCAGTAATATCCCGGCTTGTCACGTGTCCTCTGTTTAACGCTAGAGGCGCTATTTCAGTTAAAGCGTGGGGCAAACGCCCCACGAATTTGATGCCCGCATGAATAAGCGCTGAAAGCGCGATTCATGCAGCCTCTTTGTGTTAAGGCCGGAAGTGAGGCGCGCTTTCA
This sequence comes from Verrucomicrobiota bacterium, assembly GCA_003219945.1. Classification (GTDB taxonomy): domain Bacteria; phylum Verrucomicrobiota; class Verrucomicrobiia; order Chthoniobacterales; family UBA10450; genus Udaeobacter. Next base: position 12,389 of record QHQV01000320.1, read on the forward strand.
GCGCTGGCGCTTTTTTTCACAATCTGGTTCCTAGGGCGTTGCCCCAGGCTCGCATTGAAATGCGCCTTTGGTGCAACGCAATCCTGACGAGGCTCAGCAAGCGGCGGGCGCTGCGAAGGCCTGGAAGCGGAAACGCCCAACTCTCAACGTCGAACGCCCAACTGAGGGGACAACCTAGCCTAAAGTATAATATACCAAGGTATAATAGCCGAAGGTCTAGGTTGCGCGGACTGCCTGGACTTCTTACTTTCGCGCGCTTGTGACCAACACGGATTTGCTCATCGCTGTCGTTGACGACGAAGAACCCGTCCGCACAGCACTGATGCGCTTAATGCGTTCCGTCGGCCTGAGCGTGGAGACGTTCGGGTCCGGTGCAGAATTTTTGGAATCGCTCGAGACGCGTCTGCCCGATTGCGTCGTTCTCGATCTGTGCATGCCGCACATGGACGGGTTCAACGTGCAGGCACATCTGGCCCGGAAATGCGCAGCGCTTCCCGTCATCATTGTCACCGGCCACGATTTTCCGAAGGCCCGCGAGCGCGCCATGGCGGGCGGCGCATCAGCTTTCCTTCATAAACCAGTGCACGACCGCACTCTTCTTGACGCCATTTCCGCCGCTACCGAGTGCGCTACCAGATGAGACTTTTTCCCAAGCTTCGCCCCGCCGTTTCCGTCGCACGGACTGGAAATGGAAACGGCATGTCAATGAGACCGGCGTCCGGCAGGCAATGCTCGTTGATGCCGGTGCCTGCGCTCACTTCTCTTCACTTTTCCCACAGGACATCAACAAGGAGCGGCGGTTTCGAGACCCCCGTTTCTGCATCCGCAAGGAGGGGCCGTCTCCCCCTGGCGCGCCGTAGCGTTGCGGAGGCGGCAGACCGCCGTTTCTGGATCAACCTCTTTCCAATAATTCCCTTTCCCCCTAGTTCTCCTCAGACTCCCCAAACCCCAGCCCCCACTAGTTCCCCCCAGTAACTTTCCCCCACTGTTCCCCCCCAGATACCCCCCTAACGAAAAAAGCCCCCCAGACACCCCCCAACTCGAAAAGCACGCTAACTTTGCAACTACTCCCAAAGCTAACAACATCCTCGGCCACTTTTCGAGCTTCTTGGCGCGATCGTCATGCTGGCGATCCCCTTGGGGGTTTTGTTTCAAAAGTTAGGGGGCCAGTCCCTACCCAAAACGGGAGATTTATCTTTACATGCGTTTGAAGACCAACCACACTCCGCACCTTCCCAACACACGTGTTTAATTTCCTTGCCCCCTTTTTCTCGATAGGCTGGCGCACGCCAGCCTCGTCTTTTTCCCACCGGGCATCAACAAGAAACGGCGGTCTGCGGACCGCCGTTTTTGCGTTGACAAGGAGCGGCGGTCGCCCCTGGCACGCCGTAACCTTGCGGAGACGGCAGACCGCCGTTTCTGGATCAGCCTCTTTCCAATAATTCCCCACCACCACTAGTTCCCCCCAGTTCCCCCCAAAGTTCCCCCCAACGAAGAAAGCACCCCGAAAGTATACCCATGAGCAAATTGATTCGTTCTGCTGGCGATCGCCACGTGGGTGAGCGCCTCAAGCTCTGAACAGGTTCAGCCGCTTGCTGGCCTCGCAGTGCCGCGCACAGGTCACACCGCCACCGCGCTCTCCGATGGCCGGATCCTGATCACCGGCGGACGCGACAGTGACGGGCATCTCGTCGCCGCTGCGGAAATTTTTGATCCGGAGACACAAACCTCCAGTGCGAGCGCCAGTCTCAACACTGCGCGCGTCGATCACACCGCGACACTTTTGGCTAACGGCCGCGTCCTGGTCGCCGGCGGAACTGGTGCCAGCGGAGCTCTCTCGTCCGCGGAAATGTTTGATCCCGCGCACCCTGGGAACGGTTTTGTGCCGGTAACTTCAGCCATGAGCACAGCGCGCACGCGCCACACGGCTACGCTGCTTAACGACGGCCATCTTTTGATCGCCGGCGGTGATGCGCAGGGCAGTGCGGAACTTTTCGATCCGGCGACAGGGACGTTTATGCCCACCATTTGGCCGCTGACGGTGGCCCGTAGCGGTCACACAGCGACTCTATTTATCGACGACAGTGTCTTACTCGCCGGCGGTAACAGCGCTACGATGGAAACCTATACGCCTGGTCAGGGATTTACACTCGACCCGGCAATGATGTCGGTCGTGCGCACCGGTCACTGGGCGTTCGAGCTAAGCGACACTCGCCTGCTTTTGTTCCAGGGCGACACAGGCAACACCATCGACGAATTCAATCCTAACAGTGGTACGATCACCCCCAAGGGCAGCCTGGATTTTCACGCGTCCAGCTCCTCGCTGCTGGCCAACGGAAAGGT
>QHQV01000320.1:14968-15380 GCA_003219945.1 Verrucomicrobiota bacterium
GCCCGATGAACCGGTCATTCTCAGTGGCTCCGGATGGAAAGCGACTGAAAACATCTATCTATATGCCGTTGACAATGAGACGGAGCAGTGGACTTACGAGATGACAGTCCCGGCCGACGTAAACGGTGCGTTCGTTCTTAGCCCATACTTCATCGTAGAGCTGCGGCACCTCGGCGTGCAATTCCATGTGACTGCTCTCGGCGCCCAGTCGACAATGCAGGCCGATGTTTACTTTACGGATTCCAACATCAACACCGTAACAGTTATCGGAGCTCAGACGCCTAGCCCCGTCATTGCTGGCAACACTGCCACTTACGGCACTGTGGCTACCAATTCAGTCCGGGTGCATTTCGCCGGCAACACTGACCCATGCGACGCGACTTTAAGCGTTACCTCGGGCTTGCCCGCTGGA
>QHQV01000321.1 GCA_003219945.1 Verrucomicrobiota bacterium
ATTCGAAATAGGTTATGCCGCCCCAGTTTTCCATCGCGCCGCCGAACCCCCCCGGCAAAGCAATCTGATCCAACTTCGGCAATGGATATGGCACGCCGAAATAATCGTTGTAATACTTCAAAATCTCCGCTGAGGCCTCGAGCGCGTAACGACCCAGTTCTGCTTTGCCTTTTGTCGCGATTACGCGGATCTGCGTCGGGCCGACTTGCGACTGGATAAAATCGAGTTCGCCGGCGACAAATACATTCAGATAGCTGGACATCGGCGGAGTTGGTGCAAAGCGCACTTCCTTCATCGGTTTTCGCGGTGGTAGGGCGCGACCGCCGGGCGCGCCGCTTGAGGTGTCTAATCTCGGACGGCCTCCCGCAGCCGCGGGATCCCTACCATTCAGCAGAGTTTTGCTCTGGATTGGCATGTTTGAGACCGCGAGCCAATTCTCAGGCACCACAACGGTCAATTGAAAACGCGCGCGAAAAGCTGGTTCATCCCAGCAGGGAAAGAATCGACGCGCATCAGTCGCTTCGAATTGCGTCCCAAGCATAACTTTGCGCGCACCGCTGCCCTGCTCCTGATAACGCATGTAAAAAAGCCCCTGCCCTTGCTGATTGATCTTGCCCGTGAAACGTAGCGTGAGCGCGTGATCGCCAGCCGCGAGTTCTGACGAAAACGGAAGGGTAAGCAGTTCGTTTTCGTTATCGGCCTTGATTGCCGAGACGGGCAGTTCTTTGCCATCGACAGAGGCCGCTTCGATCTTGAGTTCGAGCCCGTTCAACACCAGTTGATGGACCGGACCCCGCACGTTCAGCTTCACCGTTTCACTTCCGGCAAACGTGAAATTGTCGAGGTTCGGAACGATTCTGATTGCGTATTCTGTCGGGACTACTTCTTTTGGAAGTTTCCCGGGCGTCTCGTTGAAGTTAAACGGTTTTTCCACAGCTCCGACTAACGATCCTATTAAAAATAAAAGCAGAAATGCGAGACGTGGAACGCGCATATCTCGGATTAAAGCATGGCTCTAATTTTTTGCTTTCTGAGTCGTAGGAACCGCTCGCGAGCCGTCCGCCTACGGCGCGCCCGGCGGTCGCGCCCTAACACTTACTGAACGATCAGTACCAGTAGCAATTGTCCCCCGCCCACCTGCGGGCCTTTGATAACCAGCGGGCTGCGCTTGCTCAGCTTGGCTTCGGTCTCGAGCAAAAGTTCCTTCTCCTTGTAAAGCTTCAGATTCAAAACGTAGCCGCTTTGTGTTTCACCGCGCGCGTCTACATGCAGGCCGAAAAATTTGCTCGTCGCAAGCCAATCTTCTTGACCGGTCTTAAGGGTTTTTTGCGATTGTCCAATCACCTGAAATTGATCGTAGCCGAAAAACTTTTTCAGCAATCCTTCGATTCGAGTCAATTCCGACGGGATCGACTGCGGCTGGGAGACGTTGTCCGCCATGACAAGCCCGCTCCACACTGTCTCCGCCGCTTGCAACACGGGCGGCGCAGTCATCGTCAGAACAAGAACAGAGATTACGACCGCCACCGAGCGATGCATGAGCAGTTATTTCGCGGCGTAATCGGCGGGCAAGCTTTGTAGTCCTTCGGTCCAAAGGACTGTTGCACGATCTTGTTTCACCTCGAAGATCGAGACCGTCGCATTCGGACTAACGACGGGATCGACCCGAGCATTCAGAATCTGTGTCAGGTATTGCGATTCTTCTGCCGGTCTTTCCTGACGCGTCACCAGGACTGTGCAAACTAAAAATACAGCGAGTGAGGCAATGCCCGCCCACAAGAGGCGCGGAATCGTCCACCAACTGGACGTCGGACTTCCGCGAGCGCGCTTCCGAGGTTGCTCGCCACTTTCCTGCACGATGCTTTCGCGGAGCTGATGACTGAAGAATTCTTCGTTCTTCAGTGGATGCGCAGTCAACTCGCGCTTCAACAGCTCACCGAGTTTTTTTGCCTCGGCTTTTTCGGCTTGAGCGGCAGCTTTGTCAGGCAGCGAGGCCTCGAATTCTGATAACTCGCGCCCGCTGAGCTGGTCGTCCAGCCATGCCGTCCATTTTTCCTCAAGCGTTTTCATAAACGTCTCTCAGTAAGCTTTGCAATTTCTTGCGCGCATAAAACAAGCGGGACATCACTGTGCCGATCGAACACCCCAATGCCTCTGCGATCTCGTGATACTGCATCTCGTCAATTTCCTTCATTAAAATCACGGCGCGGTGTTCGGGCGAGAGCTGGCCAATTGCCTTTTCGATTCGGACGCGGATCTCGTCTCGTTCCATGGCTTGATGGGGTAACGCTTCCGTTTTCGGAACCGTTTTGGATGCAGGTTCAATCTCTCTCAATTGAATTGCATCATCGAACTCAGCGCCGCCGCCTTTGACCCGCTTTTTACGCAGCCAATCGATCGTCACGTTCATGACGATCCGATAAATCCAGGTGTAAAAAGATGACTGACCGCGGAAGCGTCCAATCGATCTCCATGCTTTTAGGAAGCTCTCCTGAGCCAGATCCCATGCGTCCTGTTCGCTGTGGACCATGTTGTAAATCATGCCGAATACTCGTGTGCGGTAGCGGGTTACCAGCTCGTCGAATGCTTCGGTGTCACCGGCCTGGCATCGTTTCACCAAGTCCAATTCCGACACATCGGACTGCGCCAGAGTCGCTTCCGTTTGCATGATTGGACGGAGCGCGCCCTTATTTCATTCAACGCTAAAAGCTCTCTGGGCCGGAACGGCGGCGCCACTCAGCGCGATATTCACCCATCAGGCTTACAATGCCGTCACGGACTTCAAAGAGCCGTTGCTGCAATACTAGGTACTCCGACCGGCTGATCAGTCGGGCGGTCTTTCGCAGTTGCGCAGCTGAATTCATTGAGGTCGTGATCGCCTTCAAGGCCCGTTTCAAATACGCGATGGTCATGCCGATTTCCTCGAGATGATCACCACTCAACGCCGCTGCTAGCTTCGCGCTGGCCAGAGCCGCGTGAGTAGCCAGCTTAACCGCTGCGGGCTCGTTCTGGAGCGTAGGATTTTGATCGAACAATTGATCGATCCAGAGCGTGAGATCGAACGCCGCGCGATAAAGATCGTGCTCCTGGAAAGTTTCGCCGGAGGCAGCTGTGTTGTCGACGGCGCACTCTTCCTCTTCCGTCGCCGTTTCATCCAGAAGCGCGTCCACCTCGGCGCTCCAGTCTTTTTCATCCAGCAACTGCGTCCAACCCATTTCGCGCGCGATAATTTCATCACGGCGCGGGTCATCAAGATATGTTTCCAGCAACTGCATGTATTTTTCGGTCTTGCCATCTTGTTGCTGAAGAAAACGCTCCCAATCGTATTCGTCCCACATGCGCTCAGGCTCGCCCCAGTTACCGGCCATGCAGAACTAAACGCGAGCTTCTCTTTCCGCGCAAAATTTTTTCGTGGCTCCTTTCTTCAGCATCAACCCGCGAATTCCGCGGGTTGCATCAGGCTCTTCGATCAGTACGTTCGGCTTCGTGAATAAACATGCTGCATGGTGTGGGATGCTCGCTGTGGTGATCGCGTCGCTGCTTTCCGCTTGTGCCTCGTCATCTCAGGAAGGCGTTGTAACAGAACCGACTGAAGACCATATGACATCTACCGCCGCCCACTTCGCACGCCCGTCATATGCTCCCGGTGGCGAGGCGGGAACGAGCTCTGGGCACTTCTAAGTTGGGCCGCCTATCGTTTACAGACTGTGGGCGCGGCCCGTGAATGCCGTTCTTTGCGGCTGGTTGCATCGGGGATGACCTGCACATAGGTTCGCGTCAGTGGTTAAACAAGCAGCGCTGACAGGTATTCTGGTTTTGCTGATTGCGGTTTTACTCGCTGCCTGCACGTCAACCACTGATGAAACAATCTCCAGTCCGTCATCCGCGCAATCTGGCGCAGCTGTTCCCGGAGAAAAAATGTCCGATGATGAGCGATATGCTCCGGGCGCGATGGGATCCAGCAACGTGCGCTGGTGAGTGTTGTTACGAGACGGTGATCAGAGGGCGCCGCTGGAGATATCGCCATTTGTGAAGTGCAGTAACGCTTCATGGACACCCGCTCCATGGTCCTTCTGTGCAACGTAACCGCCAGCGTTGCTCACGGCATTTTGCACTTCCGGGATGGCATTGGCTGGACACGACGGCATTGCTGCGAACCTTCCGTCCAACATCGACACATCGTTATGGTGATCGCCAGCCGCGAAAATGTTTTCGCGCGCGATATCCAGCAAACGCGCCAGCTCAGCCAGCGTCGCGCCTTTGTGGTAATCAGCGTGACAAAAACGCAGGTAAATCCCATTCCGCTGGTAATCTAACTTTGGATGGCCCGCACGCGCCTGCCGAATGAAGTCCGTGATGCGGTCCATCTCTTCCTCGCTTTCCGCGGCGAGTCCTTCAAGGCCTTCCGAGTTATAGATCAGGCGCGCTTTCGTTTGATTCGTGGCGAAATCCACAAATTCAGCCAGGACGGAACCAGCAGACGAAAACAAGTCGGCATGATCGCGCGCGCATCGCTGGTTCCAATTGCCGAACGGTTCCCATCTCTCGCCGTTTTGTCCCGGACGAAAAACATCGCGCTCGGTCGTCAGGATGAAATCCGGACGAATCGGCAGGGCGAACTCGGCGAGACCTTTTTCAAGCAGATCGACCGAGCGCCCCGTGTTGATCGCCCAGATCGCGCCACCATCCTGCAACTCGCGAATCAACTCCATACATCGGGAGTTGAACACCGGTTCGGTAGCACGCGAAACAAGCGTCCCATCAAAATCGATACTGAGCAGCCGAATTGGTGAACGCATTCGAAAGCAATTTAAGAATTGATTTCCGAGAAGCAATGCGTGGATTGTTTCAGGAGCGTAAAATCAAGATGAAATCAGCCTACGAACTCGCAATGGAACGTCTTCAAAAAGCGTCGCCATCGCTCTCGCTCACAGACGAACAAAAGAAAGAACTCGCCGAACTGGATTCCAAGTATCAGGCGAAAATTGCCGAGAAAGAGCTCTTTCTAAAGGATCAAATTCGCAAGGCGCAAACCGACGGCAAGGTCGACGATATCGATTCTCTGCAGAAGCAACTCGCCTCCGAGGTCGGGCGCTTGCAGCAGGAGTGCGAAGCAGCGAAAGAAAAACTCCGTAACCAATTTGCGAAACTGTAGCCGCGTCTGTGAGACGCGCCGCAAGCGTGCTAGTTGCGTAGGTGCGCAAGCGGCGCAGCAGCGCCGCACTCCAACACGCAAGAGCGTTAATATGCGCTGGTAATAACGGCCGCCGCTTGCATGGCGGGCGTTCCCCTTTGGAGATGTGCGAACAATTGGCAGATGTTTGGCGGCAGCAGATGCGCCGCGGTGATTTCGAAGCAGCCTGGCGCATTAGTGATCGCGCCTTGCGGAATCGCCGTCGTTCTACTCGCTGTACTGCAGACGAGGAATCCACGTGGCGCGGAGAACCGCTCCACGAAAAACGCGTGCTCATCCGCTGCTGCTACGGACTTGGCGATACACTTCAGTTTGTTCGATACGTGCCGTTGCTGCGGCGCATCGCGCATCACGTCACATTGCACGCCCAGGCCTCCGTCGTCCGCGTGCTCGAGCATTTTGAAGGGATCGACAGCCTGACCACCCGATACAACAGCATTTCGCCCGAAACCTACGATGTTGCGGTTGCGTTGACTGAACTACCGCACATTTTCCGAACTCATATTGACACGATTCCCGCCACAGTTCCGTACATTCCGGTCGCACCGCGGTCACTGTCGCCGACGAGCAACATAAGAGTGGGGCTTGTATGGGAGGCGAGTAATTGGGATCCGCGTCGATCTGTACCTCTGCAATTATTTGCCGGGTTTGATCGCATCGCCGGAGTTTCGCTTCACATTCTGCAGCGCGGCCGCGCATTGCTGGACCGGCCAATCGGCTTCGGGATCGATTCAGGAAGTGACGATCTTTACGAAGCAGCGCGGACGATTGCCGCCGTCGATTTGATAATCACAATCGACAGCATGCCGGCGCATTTGGCCGGCGCGATGGGCGTACCGACGTGGGTGCTACTGCATTCCAATTGCGATTGGCGATGGATGCGAAATCGAATCGATTCGCCGTGGTACCCAACCATGCGTTTGTTTCGTCAGAAACATCCAGGTGATTGGCAGCCCGTAGTAGCCGGCGTAAAACAGGAACTGAAGCGTTTGGCACGTTCGCAAGTAAAGGCGCTTTCAGTGGCCGCTTGACTGTTGCCGCATCTCTGTGAGACGCGCACGGGCATCGCAACATACCGCGCCTGCCCAGCGAGGCGGCTACAATAACTATCGCACCAGGGAAGCTGCGCTTTCCTGCTGAGACTTGGCGCTGCTTTCACTCCGCTTCGGCAAATCGCGATCCAAAAAGCCGAGCATGTGCGCGTGTTTGATCGTGCGCACACCTTCCTGCTTCTGCAGCTGCTCGATACGGCGACGGAATTGTTCCATCTTTGTCCAATGCACTTTGGGACGGAAATGGTGCTCCGCGTGATAACCGTTGTAGAAGAACAGCCAGTTATAAACTTTTCCGTAGCTGCT
>QHQV01000237.1 GCA_003219945.1 Verrucomicrobiota bacterium
AAATTCATCTTGAAGACCGGCAGAAGAATTCGAACGGAAGCGTCGCCGATATAAAAATCTTCCATTGGCGGTTTGCCGACGATCGTTGTCGGGTAAATGGCATCCCGCCGGTGCGTGATCGCGGTCAGATGGAAAACAGGGTAGTTTTCAACTGCGGTGTAGAATCCCGTGTGATCGCCAAAAGGCCCTTCCGGGCCCATGTCGCCGGGCTGCACGTAGCCTTCTAAAACAAAGTCGACGTCCGCCGGCACCTCCAGGTCACTGGTTTTGCATCTAACCAGCTCGATTGATTTTCTTCGCAGGAACCCGGCAAATAACAGTTCGTCCAAACCGTCCGGCAACGGTGCCGTCGCCGCGAACGTGTAAACCGGATCGCCACCCAGCGTGACAGCCACCGGCATCCGCTCTCCGCGTTCGTAATAGCGTTTGCCGTGGCGCGCGCCGACCTTGTGAAGTTGCCAATGCATTCCGGTCGTGCGCTCGTCGTACACCTGCATTCGGTAAATGCCCACATTGCGCGCGCCGGTTTCCGGATCGCGCGTATGTACATTTGGCAGGGTGATGAAACGTCCGCCGTCTTTCGGCCAGCATTTCAGGATCGGGAGATCGCGCAACGAAAAACCATCGCCACGCTCGATTTCATGCACCACTTCCTGGCAGGGCGCGTCACGCACTGATTTCGGCCGCGCATGCAGCAGATGAATTCCTTGTTTAAGTAAGTTCCAGCCCTCGCGCAGATCTGTGGGCGGTTTTGCTTTCAGAATGAGCTGAATCTCGCGTGCGACATCTTCGACATCGGAAACTTGCAACGCTATCGCCATGCGGCGGCGCGATCCCATTGTGTTAATGGCGACCTGAAACTCCGATTTCTTCCCATCCACCATCGATTGCTCGAACAACAGAGCTTTTCCGCCGCCGGACGATTTCATTTCGCGATCTGCCCATTCCGCGACGAGCAGGTCGGTGTCGACAGGGATTGCGACGCGCTTCAGTTCGCCCGCTCGTTCAAGAGCATCGAGGAACTGTCGAGATGAGCGGTAAGCCATGGATCAGACCCGCCTGAATACTCGTCCGCCACGTGCCACTACGCGACAGAATTTTTGATCGTATCTAGTGCGATGTGACGTATTGGAAGGACACGGCTTTGCCGTGGGCGAAGGTAACGAGCTTGCCAGGATAAGGGATGCTCGGCGGGAACCACGAATAACAAAAGGGATTGTATAAAGGCGCCCCGAAATATTCGTCCAACGGTTCATACGAGTAATACGGGTAGCTGGCGTAATAAGTGTAAACCCAAGTCTCCGTTGTACCGCGGCCCATGTTGCCGATGATTCTTCGGTCAGGCGAACCCCACGTCAGCCACACGGCGGGTCGTGACATACCGATTCGAATTTGTCCCTGATTTACGAGCGCCTGGTCTTCGGGTGAAAGACTCTGATACAGGTCTGGATGCTCAGAAATTCGCGTTTGGGGCGTTGAACAACTGTTCAGAACGATCGCGGCGGTCGCAAGGCCGAGCGTCGATGCGCGAACAAAAAACCAACGCTTCATGCCGTGAGGAAATCATACCGGCCGGCAATTTGGCAAGTCAAACCATGCATTGAACC